>CASFAX010000027.1 GCA_949292945.1 uncultured Bacillota bacterium
AAACACAGAGGATAGTATACCGTAAAAAAGCTCCCCCGAAAAGTTCCATAGTTAACGTTCCGTTTTTGCGATTTCGGGCCGTTAGATAAATAATTGACCAAATCATGTATGCAAAATATGGTATTGAAAAAATGTACGGGGGGGGGGTATACTCGTACTTGAGAACTACATTTTGGAAAAGTAACAGTGCGGAAAGCAGAGAGCAGGTAAGTAAGGGCACGTCACGATTACTTAACCGAAATGAAAATTAAATGGAAAGGATGTTGGAAGAAATGAAAAAGAAGTTTGTTGCCATTATCTCGGTAGTGGCTATGCTGGTGACGATGTTTCCGGCAACGGTGTTTGCAGAGAATACAGAGTATGCCATGTGGGGAAGTAGCACAAGTTTGCCGACTAAAGGCACTTATAAACTCAACACCGATGTGAATGTAACTGTAGGATCTGGTAATTATGTGACATTAAGTGGTGATCTTACTTTGGATTTAAATGGGTATACTATTACTGTATCGGGTAATAGTATTGGTAATGCATTCTTTGTTAATAATGCAAAATATACATTGACAATTGAAGATAGTAGTGAAAACGGAAACGGAAAGATTACCAACAGTGGACAAACTAGCAGTTCATGTACTCTAGTTCAAATAAATAAGGGTACTCTGGTAATGAAGGGTGGAACCTTGGAAAATACTACTTCCAGTGGCTATGCATTATTTGTTAACTCTGATTCGAGTGCGGTTATTACTGGCGGGACAATTATAAATACGGCTAAAGGTGGAAATGCAGTACAGGTGAATGGAAAAGATTCAGAGTTTACCATTAACGGAGGAACTATAGAGAATACTGTCAACGGAGGGAAATCTGTCTTCGTAAATAATGGCGTACTTAACGTGAATGGTGGAACTGTTAAGAATTCTGGAACTTATGGTAGTGATGCAGCCATTTACGCAAATAGTGGGGCCACATCAATCAATATAACCGGAGGAAAAATACAGTCAAATTCAACAGGTGTTTATGCGGCATTTACGCCGGTAACAGTAACTGGGGGCGAATTTAACACTGAGGGTAATGCGTTCCAGACAAGACATACAACCATAGAACCTAAAAATGATGTAATCGTTAACAGTGATGGTGCCTTGTTTTACGCCTGGAGTGATTCTGATAACAAGATAGTTGGGGGCATTTATAATTTAAATGAGATTGAGCGTGCTTACCCATCTGGTGGAGAACCGAACACGACAACCATAGAAGGCGGTGCTTTCTCGGTGTCTCCTACAGATTACGTTACAGATGATGAGAAGGCAGTTGCCAGCATAACAAACGACGATGAGACAAAGTATATCGTGGGTACGTCAGAGAAAGTTAGCAACAAGATAAATGAGCTTGTTGAAGAAGGCTCTAAAGTAGATGTAGAAAAAGGAGATATTGCTCTGAATTTACCTGTTGAGGGCGTTATAGTTTCGAATTCAGGAAGTGGAACCGTTACTGTGAATGATAATACAGTATCAAGTGATGGAGAGTTATGCATACACAAGTGGGGAAACTGGGTTACAACTGTAAAACCGACATCTACCAGAAGTGGATTAAAGACAAGGACTTGTTCTGTATGTGGAGCTACAGAAACGGAAATTATTCCAGCTACAGGATTAGATTCTACTGTAACTCCATCTTTAACTAAAACCAGAATTTCTGGCTCAAATCGCTACGAAACTGCTATGAACGTTGCTAATCAGCTGAAGAAGGAGCTGGGTGTGGTTAAGTTTAACAACATCGTAGTTGCTAACAGCGATAACTTCGCCGATGCGCTTTCAGCAACGGCTCTTGCTGCTGATAAGGATGCGCCTATTCTCGTAGTGAACAAGAATAACGAAGCTACCGTTAAGAATTACATCGCTAACAACCTGAACAAGGGCGGAAACGTATATATCATAGGCGGAACTGCTGTAGTATCCGAAGGCTTTGAAAAGAGCCTGACAGGTTTCAAGGTAGTAAGACTTGGCGGAGCCGACAGGTACGAAACTAACCTTGCAGTATTGAAAGCTATCGGTGTAACGGGAACTTCCGACATCATGGTGGCTTCGGGACTTCTGTATCCTGACGCGCTTTCAGCATCGGCTACGGGAAATCCGGTGCTCCTCGTTGGAAAGACTTTGACTGATAACCAGAAAGCATACCTTAAGACCCTCGGAGGTAACGACGATTACTATGTAATCGGAGGAACGGCAGCAGTTAACGCTGACGTAGCTAAGGCTGTAGATGCTTACGGTAATGTTACGAGGCTTGAGGGAGACGACAGATATGAGACCAGCGCAGCTATAGCGAACGAGTTCTTCGAAAATGCCAAGGCCGTATACCTGGCATCAGGAAACGATTTCCCTGATGGACTTACCGGAGGAGTCCTTGCTTATGCTAACGATGCACCTCTGATGCTGGTAAATCAGTATAATACTACCGATGCTGCAAAATTTGTCGACGATAACAACGTGAAGAGCGTTACAGCTATCGGAGGAACTGCTGCCATATCGGCTAAAGTGTTAGACGCTGTGGCATAAGAGCCATTACACGGCGGACATAGCTTAATATTAAATTCAGAGAGCATTCGGAGCCTTACAATCGGCTTCGTCTGCTCTCTTTTTCGCCTAAACTATTCCCGAGCGATATGAAATGAGAAGTCCGGCTTTCATGTTCAGATACCTTAAGCCATAATCTTTGATGCTGAAGGCATAAATGTGGTATAATCAGACTGTCCGTCGCCGGGCGCTGCCTGTAACGGCATTCCGCCGGAATTGAAAAGAAGTACGGCAGGCCGGGTATGACGGATTGGAGATATGATGGTGAGCCTGAAGCGGATTAGCTTCTGCGGCGGAAAGGATTTACATGCAGCATAAGAAAAAGATAACGGCTTTTGTTCTCTGCCTGCTTATGGCTTTGTCCATGACGGGGTGCACGGATATTATAAGCAGCGCCCTTGAGACAGCCGGAATATTTGAAGAGGAAAATACCTTAGACATTTCCATCGGCGAAATTCCCGAATACAGCGGAGAAGAATATGTCGAGATAGACGGAGGGGTTACGGACTTTGATGATGAGGAGAAATTTCAGCCCGGGTACGAGTATTACAGCGAACTTGACAGCCTTGGCAGGTGCGGCCTCACGGAGGCTCTCGTAGGTCCTGAGACTATGCCTTCAGAAGAGCGGGAAAGCATAGGAATGATAAAACCTACGGGGTGGCATACGGTGCGCTACGATTTTGTGAACGGAAAGTATCTGTATAACCGCTGCCATCTTATCGGGTTTCAGCTTGCGGGCGAAAATGCCAACGAGAAGAACCTGATCACAGGAACCAGATATATGAACACGGAGGGGATGCTGCCTTTTGAAGATGAAGTGGCAGATTACGTCCAGGAGACGGGAAATCACGTCATGTACCGGGCTGTTCCGGTCTTTGATGGAGACGATCTGGTGGCAAAAGGTGTGCATATGGAGGCAAAATCCGTAGAGGATGACGCCATCTCTTTTAACGTATTTGTCTACAACATTCAGCCCGGGGTTGAAATCGATTACGCTACTGGCGATAACCGGGCGGCCTGAGGGGACGGGCCGCGGAAGAGCGGGCAGATTAGGTACTGAAAATCCACGCTGGGATTACAAGCCGTATGTAACTGAGAACCGCAGGGGAAAAGAAAACGCGTATGAAGTGGGGGTATGACACGCCGTAAGGCGGTCATGCCCCCACTTTTTGAACTTTCTTTAAGAAAAGTTTATATAGTCAGCTTGCTGCTACCTTAAATATACAGCTCACATTCTGAGAATAAAGCAGCTTTTCCGGCTAATATCACTCTGTCGCCGGACATTTTGCAATAAAGCATTCCTCCGCGTTTTGACGCCTGATAAGCCACGATGTTTTCCTTTTCGAGCTTGTCTGCCCAGTACGGAACAATATGGCAGTGTCCGGAACCGCACACAGGGTCCTCGGTTACATTTAGTTTTGGGGCAAAACTCCGGGATACGCAGTCAGTTTCTTTACCGGGAGCCGTAACCTGTAAAAGCAAGCCGTCCAGGTTCAGAAGCTTTTCCATATTCGGTTCGAGACTTCTTACGATATCCTCATCATCAAATACACAAAGCAAGTCTCTTCCGAGATAGGCTTCTGAAGGGACTGCGCCTATCGCTTCGCTCATAGCTTCAGTGACCGGAACGCTCTTCAGATGATAGGCCGGAAACTCCATTTCCAGAAGCTCTCCGCGCTTACTTACTGTTAAATCGCCGCTGAGAGTCGAAAAAACAACTTCATCCTTATCGTGAATATAAAACCTGAATAACACGTAGGCGCAGGCAAGAGTAGCGTGGCCGCACAAATCGATCTCGCCGCCGGGGGTAAACCAACGCAGGTGGTATTTGTCGCTTTCTTTTACGGCAAATGCCGTCTCCGAAAAGTTGTTTTCTCTCGTAATGTTCATCATCAGGCTCTCGGGCAGCCACTGATCCATAATACAAATTGCAGCTTGATTACCATAAAAAACCTCATCTGTGAACGCATCTACAACGTATTGCTTCATAATTCACCTTCTTCCTAAAACATTCTCTACTCCAGTATTTCGCTGTTCTTTCTATACTACGAAAGTATAGCACACACCTATTGCTGCTGCAAAGCATTTCACATTTACCATGCCTGTTTACTGCCGCCAGGCGCCGTCACTTTATTTTTTTAAGAATTTACCTGAGCAGGAGATTTACCGTTGACAATTATAAAAAAAGTGAGATAATTAGACTATAGTATAAAATTGGACTGGAGTCCAAGCGGCACGGCTTTGATGTTGAGGGAAGGAAAAAGCGGTGGCCCGGCTGCGTGATGGTTAATCGGTTTCGCCAGACGGTGGGAGCTAACTGCAGCGCAGCCGGAATTCCGGCTTGACTATCCGCCTGAGGCCGCACTTCATCTGAAAGGACTCATCTTATGGAGAATACCAAGAGAGATATGACCAGGCGCACCATAATGAGGGCCGCCCGGATCGTATATGAAGAAAAGGGAATAGAGAATGCCAGCTTCACCGATATTGCGGAAAGGGCCGGAGTTTCGAGGAGCACCGTGTTCAACTACTTCGGCGGGACCCAGGATCTTCTGACAGCTCTTTGCGGAAAGGAGATTGAAGACCTTGAGGCGGCCTATGAGGCCAGCGGACACAGGGGCAGGGAAGGGATAGTGAACATTTTTGACAACCTTGTGGAGGATACGGCGGAGTTTCCAAAGCTTGTTACCAACATCCTTCACACAGCCATGGTAAGCGGCAGCGAGGACAATCCTCTGAAGATGATAGAGGAGCTGCTGGCGAGAAACCTTGAGGATGACGAGGACGGCATAAAGAACATGCTGCTTATGGGTGCCTACTACGGACTTGTAAATCATTACCACCTGAGCAATCTTCCTTTTGAAAGGGAGAAGATGAAAGAGCAGATGCGTGAAATGATTGACGCTATTATTTAGATTCTGTAAGGAGGAATAAGATGGCAGTCAAAGTGATAACTTACGATGTCGGAACCACTGGCATGAAGGCGTGCCTGTTTGACATATCTGCCGAAGAGAGCGTTAAGTTTATCGCAGGCGAGACCGACGGCTATGAACTCCACGTTTTGCCTAACGGAGGCGTAGAGCAGGACCCGGAGGATTGGTGGCAGGCCATGGCCAGAGCCACGAAGAAGCTCCTCGAAAAGACGGGAATTCCTAAGGAGGAGATAAAGGGCATATCCTTCTGCTCCCAGTTTCAGACCGTCGTAATGGTGGACGAGGAAGGAAAGCCGCTCTACCGCGGTATGAGCTGTATGGACAGCCGCGCCAACAAGCAGTTCAAGCAGCACATGAGCACCGGCCTCAAGGTGGAGGGGCTCAATATTCTCAAGACACTTAAGTACATAAAGATAACGGGAGCCATTTCCGCATCGGCAAAGGACCCTGCGTGGAAGTACCTTTGGATAAAGGAAAACGAGCCGGAGATTTTTGAAAAGACGTATAAGTGGCTCGACGCCAAGGAATATCTCATATGCAGAATGACGGGCAAAATGATAGCCAGCATCGACGACGCATCGGGAACCTTCCTCTACGACGTTCACAACCACTGCTGGAGCCACGACCTGTGCAAGATGCTTGGCATTAACGAGGCGCATCTTCCTGAGCTCTGCGAGTCAACGGACGAAGTGGGTAAGCTTAAGAAGGGGTCTGCCGAAGAGCTGGGACTTGCGGAAGGAACGCCGGTGGTTTCAGGCGGAGCCGACGTAAGCCTTTGCTCGGTGGGAGCGGGCTGCGTCAACGTGGGAGACGTTCTCGTATACTCCGGAACCAGCGGATGGGTGGCAACCACGGTGGACAAGCTGAAACTTGATATAGGAAACCTCATAGGAGCTCTGGTGGGAGCTGATCCTGAGACGTATAACTATATCGCCGAAATTGAAACTTCCGGAAAGTGCATCGAGTGGGTAAAGGACAGGCTGGAGAGAATGGATATGGACTACGACGAGATGATAGACTATATCAAGGACACTCCGGCAGGTGCAAACGGCGTAATCTTCTCGCCTTGGATGCACGGAAACCGCTGCCCGTTTGACGATGCAAACTCCAGAGGTGTGCTCTTCAACATTGACATAACCACCAGAGGCTGCGACGTCATGAAGGCGGTAATAGAAGGCGTGTGCATGCACATGCTCTGGCTCCTTAAGTGCACGGAGAAGAACTTCAGCACAAATCCTGTAGTTAGGTTTGCCGGCGGAAGCGCCATCTCGGAATACATATGCCAGGTAATGGCAGACGTTCTGGGACGTGACGTTGAAACCATAGAGAACACCAGACAGTGCGGAGCCATGGGAGCTGCGGCTCTTCTGGCCGTATCTTTTGGCATGATAGACGACATTAAAGAGATAAAGAAGATAATCAAAGTGGACAAGGTATATAAACCGAACATGGAAAATCACGCAGTTTACGAAAAGCTGCTTCCGGTTTTCCAGGATTTATATAAGAACAACAAGAAAGCGTTCGCTGCGCTTAACGAATGAATGGAGGTATTGTAATGGACGCAAAATACGGCGTATCCCGCTGGCCTGATGAAAAAGAGGTTTTCAGGAAGATGGAGAATCTGGTTAACCAGCCGCTCCGTCACATTAAGCCTGAAGCAAAGGCAAAGTATCTGAAGTACTTTGACGAAAAGTGCGCAGGCTCGAAGAAGATGATAGAAGAAGCCAAAAAGGTAATTCCGGGCGGAGTTCAGCATAACCTTGCTTTCAACTATCCGTTCCCTCTGGTAATCGAAAAGGCAAAGGACGCATATCTTTACGATATAGACGGAAACCGCTACGTTGACTACCTGCAGGCAGGCGGCCCTACCCTTCTGGGAAGCAACTACGACCCTGTAAACGAGAAGGTTTGGGAAGTTGTAAAGGAATCGGGCCCTGTAACGGGACTGTTCCATCCTTACGAAATGAAGCTGGCCGAGAAGATTCACGAGTGCATGCCTTGGGTTGAGATGTACAGGTGCCTTGCAAGCGGTACCGAAGCTGACATGGTTGCAATCAGAATCGCGAGAACCTACACTGGAAAGCAGATTATAGTAAAGGTAGGCGGAGCTTACCACGGCTGGTCGGATCAGCTGGTATACTCCCTGCATATTCCTTACACGAAGACTTTCGAGGCTCACGGAATTCCTAAGGAAGCATCGGCAAACACCAGAGAGTTCTTCCCGGGTGACGTTGAGGGACTTAGAAAGGTTCTGGAAGAAAACGAAAAGCAGGGCGGAACTGCTGCCGTAATCATTGAGCCGTTTGGACCTGAAAGCGGAACAAGACCGGTAGCAAAGGATTTTGCGGCAAGGGTAAGAGAACTCTGCGACGAGTTCAAATGCCTCCTCATCTTCGACGAGGTAGTAACCGCATTCCGTGTTGGACCTGGCGGCGCCCAGGGCTACTTCAACGTAAAGCCAGACCTTACCGTATTCGGCAAAATCGTTGCAGGCGGATATCCTATGGCAGGCGGCGTAGGCGGAAGCGAAGAGATAATGAGCTGCATCGCAGCAGGCGTAAAGGCCGGAAAGAAGAAGGCCTACGTAGGCGGAACCCTTACGGCAAATCCTTTAAGCTGCGCAGCAGGCTACTTTGCAATAGACGAAATCCTGAAGCAGGACGCTGCGTACAAGGCAGGACTTAACGGCGACAAACTCTGCGACGGAATTCAGAAACTGATAGATAAGTACGACCTGCCGTTCGTAACATGGAACACAGGCTCCATCGTACACTTTGAGGTATCGGGAGTAATGTACCTAAGCGTAATGGATCCTGACATCTTCAGCAAGATTCCTGAACGCCAGCAGTACATAGAGGAGTTCGGAGCAGCTCTTACGGCAAACGGCGTTATAACCCTTGCAGGAAGCAGAATCTACACCAGCATGGCAGATAACGACGAAACCATACAGCAGACTCTGGACGCATTTGACGAAGTATTCTCCAACATAGAATAATAAGAAAGGGTAAAGGTGACGAAAATGATCCGTACATTAGAAATGGAAAACCTGACCTACGCATTTCCTGAAGTTGCTTTTGACGAGGATTACGTTCTTGCAACTTATGCGGCAAAGGTTCAGACTCACAACATCGAAAAGCTGGCTATGGCTATAGCCGCAGAGCAGACTACGGGAACGTGGATTAAAGTAGGAGCGGATTCTCTGGAAAAGACAAAGAGATTCGGTTCCAAGATCGTAGCTCTCTATGAAATTCCTGACATCGCCAACGACTATCAGAGCGACGAGCCGCCTATGTACGTAATTCAGGTAGCTTATCCTATGGAGAACTTCTCCACCAGCATGAGCGCCATTGAGACAATCCTCTTCGGAAACATCTCCGCTTCCGGAATGATAAAGCTCATCGATGTTGCATTCCCTAAGAAGTTCATCGAGAAGTTCCAGGGACCAAAGTTCGGTATCGAAGGACTTAAGGACGCCATCGGCGTAAAGGACAGAAACAGACCGCTGCTCAACGCCATGATAAAGCCTAACATCGGCTGGACTCCTGACGAAGGCGCAGACCTTTTCTATCACGCATGCAAAGGCGGCGTTGACGTAATCAAGGACGACGAGCTTATGCTGGCTGACGGACCTTTCTGCCCTCTGGAAGAGAGAGTAAAGAAGTTCATGGCTATGGAAAAGAGAGTTTACGAAGAAAAGGGCGAGCACAGCCTCTACGCCGTAAACGTATCCGACAATACTGACAAGGTTAAGGAGAACACTTACAGAGCTCTGGAAGCAGGCGGAAACTGCCTCATGGTAAACGTTTACACCACTGGCCACGACACCCTAAAGATGCTGGCTGATGACCCTAACATCCAGGTACCTATTCTGGCTCACGTAAACTACGCAGGAACCATGGCAGCATCCACGTACACCGGAATTTCCGCACCGCTTATCATCGGTAAGCTGACCAGACTGGCAGGAGGAGACTTCCAGATTAACGGTCATCCGTTCGGAAAGTTCCCTGTACCTCACAAGATGTTCTACAGATCCTTCAAGTTCTTCACTCAGCCTTGGTGGAACATAAAGCCTATGATGTACGCATGCTCCGGCGGAACCACTCAGATGGCTGTTGAGAAGATCGTCAAGGAAGTCGGCACTGACGTTATGCTCGCTGCAGGCGGCGGTGTTCACGGTCATCCGGACGGATCCGAAGCAGGCGCAAAGTCCATGCGTCAGGCAATTGATGCTGCAATGAAGGATATCCCTGTAACCGAATACGCAAAGGATCATCCTGAACTTGCAAGGATGCTCGCTTACCTGAATCCTGATCTGAAGAAGAACTTCGATCTGATGCAGTAAATCAGCAAATCAGTAATAACCTATAACATAGGGGTCTCCGAATTTCACTCCTTTTAGTCGGAGACCCTGTTTTCACAAAACAGAGGACAAGACTTTGAATAAACCTATAATATTTACAGACTTTGACGGAACCATAACCACAGAGGACAGCATAAGCGGAGCCATAATGCCTTACGTAGATAAGAAGGAGTTCATGGAGTACGCGAAGAAGCTGGAAAAAGGCGAAATCACCTTAAGCGCAGTGGTTCGCTACGCCTACGACAACAGGCCCGCTGAGTGGCTGGACGGAATGCTGAAATACATTGATACCGTAAAAATCCGCCCGGGCTTTGAGGAGTTCCTTGACGACATGGAGAAAAAGGGAATTCCCGTAGTCGTCATTTCAGGCGGATTCAGGCAGTTCTCCGAGAGGAAGCTGGCTCCGTACATGAAAAAAATCACAGCCCTTCATGCTGTAGAGATGAATGTGGACGGCGATAAGCTTAAAGTTGTTTCAGGCTACGACGACGGCAACGAGCTTCTTAAGAAGACCGACGTCATGAAGCTTTACGACTACGATTTTGCCATAGGAATCGGCGACAGCTACACTGACAAGAACATGGCGCAGGCTGTCGACAGGTGCTTTGCGAGAGACGTCCTGGCCGCCTACCTTGACAAAACCGGCACCCCTTACACGCCGTATGAAGATTTTTACGACGTGTTAAAGGGCATAGACGAAATAATTGAGGAACAGAAATAATTAACGTCAGTTAACGTCCGGCCTTTTTTCTCATGTAATCTACGAGCATTTCAAGGTAGGACTTTTGCGTCAGATTATCCCTGCTTATGCAGAGGTCATCCAGGAGGCTGAGGAGTTTTTCCACGGTCTCCTTTTTTTTGCTTTTGTCCTCCGTCAGGGCCTCCAGCTCCACAAACTCGCCCAGCTTCCACACTTTGTCAAGGCACAGGGTAACGCCGTCCTTTGAAAGCTGGGTACGGGTCTTTGATACGGCGAGCAGTGGCACATATCCCAGCGCATTCAGCAGCTCTCTCATTACGGCGGAATTCTCGATTCCCGTTTCGTACTCTTCTCTGGTGTTGGAGCGTGAGTCGGATTTCGGGCCCTTGTATGTTATTACAGTTCTTGTCTCGCCTGTATTCAGGTCTTCATAAGTTCTCAGCCTGAGGGCCTCGTCCGTCTTTATGAAGCTCCTGTCCGGGGCGTTAAAGTATACGTCCAGCTCTTTCAGGACCGCTTCTTCCGTAAAACCCGCTTCTTCAGCCTTTGATTTAATCTCCTCCAGGGTTAGGGGCGCGGCGGCCGCCTTGATTTCTACTTCTATCATGATATGTCCTCCTTTTCTAATCTGGCAAATTATTATACGACAAAGCCTTCAGCCTCTCCAGAAACATCCGTGCAGCTTTTGACATCACCTGATATTTCTTCCAGACCACAGTCCCGTAGGAGCGCAGGGCGGGGGAAAGAGGACGGAAGCAAAGACCGGTGCCTTCCGTGTTTATGAGCCTGTCAAAACACAGAGCGTAGCCCAGTCCGGCATCCACCAGCACGGACGCGTTATATACAAGGTTGTACGTCACGACTTCGTTGAGCTCGCTCTTGGGCTTTCCGAACCATTTGTAGAGAAGAGGCCTGTCGCCCCGCTGACGCGGAAGTATCAGCGGTTTATCCCATAGATCTCCCGCCTCTATGAACGGTTTTTCAGAAAGAGGGCTGTCATTTTTCATCAGCACGCCCCAGGTATCCACCGTATGAGCGGGAAAGGTCTCGTACCTGGGATCGTCCACGTCTGTAAACACCAGACCGAAGTCTATGAGTCCCTTTTCCAGATGATCCATAATGTGCTCCGCATTTCCGCTGGTTATGCTGTAGCTGACGTCGGGGTAGCTTTTTTGAATATCCTTTGCGACCCGGGCAAAGAGCCTGAGAGAGGCCGTCTCTCCTGCGCCGATGAAGACAGTTCCGGCTATGGTTTCGCTGCTTCCCGAAATTTCGTCTTCAGTCCGGCGCATGAGGGAAAGAATTTCCTCTGCACGCCTTTTGAGAATCTGCCCTTCATCTGTAAGAATTAGCTTCCTGCTTCCGCGGGCGCCCCGTATTATGAGCTGCTTGCCCAGTTCATCCTCCATAGCCTTTATCTGCCTCGAAAGGGCAGGCTGTGAAATGTGTAAGGCCTCCGCAGCAGCCGTTATGTTCTGTTCTCTCGCAACAGCGAGAAAGTATTCCAAAGTTCTCAGTTCCAGCGTCTTCACCTCCCGAAAGTTTCGTTTTGCAGCATTATCGCTTCGCATTTGCATAATTAGAGTATACCCCTGACGGCCATAAATTTCAATTATGGAAGCCCATGAAATATAAGCATTGGTAATTCTGTCCGGCAGGCGGTAAAGTGGAAATGATGACTAAAACGGAGGTAAAGACATATGAAAAGTAATAAGGAAACAAAAGACTTCCTCGACTCACTCCTAAGAGGCGAGCCAGTGCGCGCAGGCTCTGACGAATCGGTAATACTGCACGCCCTGGCAGATGACGCAATCAAAATATGCACGGAGCTTAACTCATCCTATCACATCCCTGAAGAAATCAGAGGAATTTTTGCGAGACTTACTGGAAAACCAATAAGCGGGACATTTCGCATGTTCCCGCCATTTACAGCCGACTGCGGAAAGAACATATTTATCGGCGAAGGAGTCTTCTTCAACAGCGGTTGCAGATTTCAGGATCAGGGCGGCATCTACATAGACGACGGCGCTCTCATCGGTCACAACGTGGTAATCGCTACCCTAAATCACGGCATCTCACCCGCAGAGCGCCACGACCTGTTCCCCGCACCTGTTCACATCGGCAAAAACGCCTGGATAGGTTCAGGCTCCGTAATCCTTCCCGGCGTAACCATAGGAGATAACGCCGTAGTCGGCGCAGGCTCCGTAGTGACAAAAGACGTACCAGCAGCTGCAATCGCAGTAGGCTCCCCGGCCCGGGTAATCAGGGAAGTGTAGTGGGCGCCGTGCTCGGTGCATAGCCTTTTTACGAGGCCTTCAGGAGGCCCGTGCTCGGATTTTTGGTTTTTTGAAAGACTTAGTAGCACGCAAAGACTCGGATTTCAGCAATATTCGCATAGATAGTACCACATCTAAGCAGGATGAGAGGCCATTCGTGGTACTATCCAGCGTATTTCTGCCGTTTCAGTAGTACTTTCGTGCTAGTATTTTTTAAATTTAGGCGATAATCCGAGCTTATGGCCTGAAGAGCAATATCACACCACTTTGTCAGGAGTGGCTATAGCAGCATACAAAATGGAAAAAAATCAATACAATTCGTCAGTGTGGTAAATAAGAACAACGAATCTACCGTTAAGAATTACATCGCTAACAACCTTAACAAGGGCGGAAACGTATATATCATCGGTGGAACTGCTGTGGTATCTGAAAGCTTTGAAAAGAGCCTGACTAACTGTAAAGTAACAAGACTTGGTGGAGATGACAGGTATGAGACTAACCTTTTAGTTCTTAAGGCTATAGGCGTAACAGGAGCTTCCGATATTATGGTAGCTTCGGGACTTCTGTATCCTGACGCTCTTTCGGCATCGGCTACCGGAAATCCGGTACTCCTCGTCGGAAAGACTTTAACAGATAGCCAGAAGGCATACCTTAAGACCCTCGGTGGTAATGACGACTACTATGTAATCGGAGGAACGGCAGCAGTTAACGCTGATGTGGCTAAGGCTGTAGATGCTCACGGTACTGTTACAAGACTTGAGGGAGACGACAGATACGAGACAAGTGCCGTTGTAGCAGAGGAGTTCTTCAAGAACGCAAAGGCTGTATATCTGGCATCCGGAAACGACTTCCCTGACGGATTAACCGGTGGAGTACTTGCAAATGCTGCGGGAGCACCTCTGATGCTGGTTAACCAGTATAACACTGCTGATGCAGAAAACTTCGTAGATGATAACAATGTAAAGAGCGTTACTGCTATCGGAGGAACTGCTGCAATATCGACTGCAACTCTTAACAAGGTTGCGTAAGCGGAAGACTTTGACGGCTTTGTCGTAGATTTATACCCGTGCCGGTAGATGGTGCGGGTATTTTAGTGGCCGGAGCGGAGGTGGCGGTGACAAATAAATGAATTTTTGATATTATGTCACCTCTGTCACCATCTAAGGGTACACAGGGCGCAACGTGGTGACACATTTCTAAAAGTATGGCTCATCTGTCACCATTTTGCAGGAAAATCCGCTGAAATCGGGGTAATGCGCAGGTTGTGGTGACAAAAGTGGAGACAAACCTCAAATCTGTCACCGCCGAGGCATCGGTAGCCAAGGCACCTGTCGCCAAGGCATTAGCCATTAACGGAGCGCCCCTTCACCACCGCTATTGATATATGAAGCCCAGGGGCATATAATCGAAGGCAGGAGGACGGGGCGGTATGCGTAAGGCTGCAAAAAGCAAAAAGAAGAAAGTGGTGGCGGCCATAGTAGCTGTAGCGCTGCTGCTGGCGGCTTTCATGTGGTCGCCTTTTTCAAATTACGGGATTTCGCTGGCTGTGATGAAGGTGTACAGCGGAATTCACGAAAGGGACAGCGTCATGGCGAAGGCGGGCATGGATATCGAGATTCCGGGCGGGGGAGAGACCCGGGAAAAGGACTGGTATCCTTTCGTGATTACGTATAACCCCGGGGAGGCGTTCGAAAAATATGCAGCCGGAAGACATGCGGGCGACGATGTGGAGCTTTCCATAATGTATAACTTTCCGGCTTTTGATCTGGTCAAAGGCTGCAGCCAGCTGTATAATCCAAGTTCGCCTTACTACACCAGCTTTTACGGTGCATACGCGGTGAAGGGAAAAGACGGCGACGGAAATCCATACGGATTTGATGAAAACGGAAAGCTGAATCTGGGGCTTACGGCGGTTGTGCCGGAGTTCGATTTTAAGCATCTGGTGCTTTCGGATTTGGGGCTTGATTATGAGGATATGGTTTTTGACTGGGAGATTGCAGATTTTGAGGAAGGGGTAGAGTACGCGGGAAGCGGCGGATGGACGATGGTCGATGCCGACCTGACGGTTAACGGGACGTACCACCAAAAGGAGAAGTTCAGAAGGTCGTACTTGCAGTACGGCGTGCCTGCTGACTTTGGTGCGGGGTATGAGGACTTTGAGCAGGTGAGCATGAAGGGAAGGGTGTACGGAAAGTACTTTGACGACTGCGGCGTGGGCGTATTTTTTTACATCATGGCTTCGGATGAAGACGTGCTCAAAGCCTGCGACAAGGAGATTCTCGGCAAGAGCCGCATCAGCATGCTCGGGTGAAAGGCAGCGGCAAAACCGCGGCAGAGCCGCCACATCACAGCCCAAAATCAGCTGAAAATTTCTCCTTGCACCTGCCTTTAAAAAATAGTATAATATTGCCGTTATAGGCTGACACTGTTCACAGCTTCATATTTCAAGTTAGTCAGGAGGTGAATTGGAATATGGCACAGGTAATCGTCAGAGAAAATGAAAGTCTTGAGAGCGCTCTTAAGAGATTTAAGAGGTCTTGCGCCAGAGACGGCGTTATGGCTGAGGTTAGAAAAAGAGAGCATTACGAGAAGCCAAGCGTAAAGAGAAAGAAAAAGTCTGAGGCAGCCAGAAAAAAGGCTAAGAAATATTAATTTGTTCTATCAGTTAAAATCGAGGTGATTTTAATGACTATAAAGGAACAGCTTATGGCGGATTTCAAGGAGGCCATGAAGGCTCACGATGAAGTCGCCAAGAATACCATAAGTCTCGCCCGTGCGGCTGTAAAGCAGTACGAGGTGGACAACCGTGAAGAACTGGATGATGCCGGCGTCATAGCCATTTTGACCAAGCAGGTGAAGATGCGTAAGGATGCCCTCGCCGACTTTGAGAAGGCGGGAAGAACAGATCTGACGGAAGCTTATAACGCAGAGATAGAAGTCCTGAATAAGTACCTTCCTGAGCAGATGTCCATGGATGAAATACAGGACGTTGTGAAGGAGACGGCTGCGGCTCTCGGAATAGAGGGCGGCAGGGAGAATATGGGAAAGCTTATGGGTCCGGTTATGGGCAAGCTGAAAGGCAAAGCCGACGGAAACCAGGTAAGAGAAGCGGTTCAGGAATTCCTGTCCTAAACTGATTAAACAATGAAGAGCGGAGCTTATGCAAAGGCCAGAAGAGGCCATGCAAAGGGCTCCGTTTTTTATTTCCTTTTCTTTCGTCATAAATTGCAAAAACAGCAAATTTTGCCAAAATTTTCATGGAATATATTGACAGCATCGAGCCCCTTGTGATAGACTTTCAGAAACTTTGACGCGGGGGTTTGACGTCAGATTCAGAGATGCGGGCTTCAGACTTCAAACTCTGAAGCCCGATTCTGACGTCAAATTCTGAAATGAAACTGTGAAACAAAATGAAAGGATGACTTTATGCAAAACAGGGACTGGAACAGAGAGATAGGAAGCGCGGGAGAAGATCTGGCGTGCAGGTACCTTGCTGCCATGGGTTATGAAATCATCGAAAGGGGTTTCAGGTGCAGAATGGGAGAGCTGGATATAATAGCCTTAAGGGAAGGGGAGCTTGTCTTTGCGGAGGTTAAGACCAGAACCAGCCGCCGGTACGGAAGGCCGGGGGAAGCGGTTGACAGGACGAAGCTTGACCACATGAGAAGGTGCGCGGAATACTACATGATGATGACGGAAAGGATGTACGAATCTGTCAGGCTCGAGGTGGTGGAAATAGATATTTCCCATATCCGGTGCGGATTTTAGGGAGGTGCCGGATATGATATCAAAGGTTATTACGGCGGCGGTAAGGGGAATTTCCGCCATGAGAATCCAGGTGGAAACCGATATTTCAAAAGGCCTTCCTCAGGTCACGGTGGTGGGTCTCGGGGATACTTCCGTAAAGGAATCCAGGGACAGGATAAGGGCGGCAGTTGTAAACTGCGGTTTTCAGTTTCCTTCGGCAAGGGTGACGGTTAACCTTTCGCCTGCGTACCTGAGGAAGAAGGGAAGCCACTTTGACCTTGCCATAGCGGTGGGAATTCTGGCATCGTCGGGTCAGGTGTTTGACAGGAAGCTTTCTGATATAGGATTTATGGGGGAGCTTTCCCTTTCAGGAGACGTAAAGGGGTGCGACGGGATACTTCCCATGATAATGGAACTGAGGAAAACGGGAGTGGGCGGAGCGGTCATACCTTTTGAAAATGCAGGGGAAGCTGCACTCTTTGACGATATGGATATATACCCTGTAAAGACCCTTGCGGAGGCGGCAGAGGTCTTAAACCTTGAGAGGACGCCGGAGAGAGGGGGAATGCCTGAGAAAGGGAGAATTCCTTACAAAGGAAGAAAGCCTGAGAAAGCCGCGGGGTCAGGGGAAACCGCTGAGAAGGAATTTACGGAATGTGAGAATCCCGGAGATTTCGGCGATGTGAAGGGGCAGGAGCAGGCAAAGCGCGCGATCATGATAGCGGTGGCAGGAGGCCACGGAATACTTATGACGGGAAGTCCGGCGACGGGAAAGACCATGCTTTCGTCCAGAATTCCCGACATTATGATGCCTATGGACAGGGAAGAAATCCTTGAGACGACGGCCATATATTCCATAGCGGGACTTCTGAAACCGGGCTCTAAAGGCGTAATGCGAAGGCCTTTCAGAAGCCCGGCGGCGGGAATATCAAAAGCAGGCCTAATAGGCGGTGGGTATCCTCCTGTGCCGGGGGAGATAACCCTCGCTCACCGGGGAGTTCTGTTCCTTGACGAAGTTGGAGAATACGACAGGGACGTGCTGGACTCTTTGAGGATACCCCTTGAGAAAAAGCAGGTGACTTTGGTGAGGCGGGGAGAAAAGTACGTGTTTCCCGCAGACTGCCTGCTGGTTGCAGCCTCCAACCCGTGCAAATGCGGGTATTACGGAGACGGAAGCGGAAGGTGCACCTGCACGGAGGAAGAGATAAGAAGATACCGGGGAAAGCTTTCAGGCCCCATAATTGACAGGATAGATATGCACATATATCTCTATCCCGTAAACTATGAAGCCCTGGGGGAAAGGGACGGGGTCACGACGGCTCAGATGAGGGAAAAAATCCGGCGGGCCTGGCTCATTCAGAAGGAAAGATATAAAGGAACGGACGTAAGGCTTAACGCAGGGCTTACGGAGAAGGAAGCGGCCAAAATATGCAGAGCCGACGATGAAGGGGAAGAGCTCTTACGAAGCGCCTACGAAAGGCTGAAGCTTAATCCAAGGACGGTTTTCAAGGTGAGGAAAATCGCCAGAACCGTAGCGGACGTGGAAGGAGAAGAGTTCATTAAAAGCGTCCACGTGGCGGAGGCTCTCCAGTACAGGGAAAGGGCATGAGAGGGATTTTAATATGGGAAAGAACACGCAGATCATATCTTCGGCAGAGAAGGGGTTTCCGAAGATTTTGAGCCAGATATCCCAGCCTGCCAAAAAAATCTATTACAGAGGGAATTTTGACCTTCTGAAAGGGCCCTGCGTAGCCGTAGTAGGCAGCAGAAGCTGCACGGCGTACGGCATAAGGGTGGCAGGTCAGCTGGCGGAAAGGCTGGCGGAAAGCGGAATTACCGTTATAAGCGGTCTTGCAAGGGGAATAGACACGGTTTCCCACAGAGCTGCCATAGATGCGGGAGGAAAGACGGCAGCCGTCATGGCGGGAGGCCTGGATACGTGTTATCCTGCATCCAACAGAAAGCTTAAGGAAATCATGGAGGAAGGACACCTTGTCGTATCCGAATACCCCGACGGGTTTGAGCCAAGGCCCTACTGCTTTCCCCTGAGAAACAGGATAATAAGCGCCCTTTCGGACGCCGTTGTGGTGGTGGAGGCCGGAAACAGGAGCGGCGCTCTCATTACGGCAGAATACGCGGCGGAGCAGGGAAAGAAGGTTTACGCCGTTCCGGGAAACATCACGTGCAGCGCCAGCTTCGGATGCAATAAGCTTATACGCGACGGAGTTACGCCTCTCGTCATACTGGACGACATAATAATAGACATGGGCCTTACGCCAAAGACTGAGGAGTCCATAGGAGAAGAAGGCCTTGGAGAGGACGAGAAAAAAGTGCTAGATATAGTCAGAAAAAACGGAGAAGTGTCAATAGAAGAAATTGTTCACATAACTAACATAAAACCTCACCTGATTAGTGGTATAATTACGGTGCTGGAAATGAAAGGCCTGGTTTTTTTTGAAATGGGCAAAGTTCTGGTTGCAAAATTCTGAATCCGCTAGTATAATTACGCTTTGTTGAAAAAATTAGCATTGACTTACTGAATTGTTTGGCGGAGAAGTCAGGAGGAGAGATGGCGACAGCGAAGAAGACTCTTGTGATAGTGGAGTCCCCGTCCAAAGCCAAGACCATAGGAAAGTATCTCGGCTCCAGATATAAGGTGATAGCCTCTGTGGGCCACGTTAGAGATCTTCCCAAGAGCAGGATGGGAATAGATGTGGAAAACGATTTTGAGCCGGACTATATCTCCATCAGGGGGAAAGGCGACATCATAAAGGAACTGAAGAAGGAGGCCAAGGCGGCGTCTGCGGTTTACCTTGCAACAGACCCTGACCGTGAGGGAGAAGCCATATCCTGGCACCTTGCGTACCTTCTGGGAATAGATCCGGCCCAGCCGTGCAGAATAGAATTTAACGAAATAACGAAGAATACCATAAAGGAAGCTATAAAACATCCAAGACCCATAGATATGGGTCTGGTGGACGCTCAGCAGGCCAGAAGGGTTCTCGACAGGCTGGTGGGATACCAGATAAGCCCCCTGCTCTGGAGAAAGATAAGGAAAGGTCTTTCGGCCGGAAGAGTCCAGTCTGCCGCACTTAAGCTCATATGCGACAGGGAGCGTGAAATTCAGGCTTTCGTTCCCGAGGAATACTGGAACATTTCGGCGACCTTTAAAAAGGGAAGGAAGTTTACGGCAAAGCTTAACACCTTTAAAGGAAAAAAGATAAGGATAGGAAGCGGCGAAGAAAGCGCAAAGGTGGTGGCGGACTTAAAGGCCGGAACGTTCAAAGTGGCCTCCGTTACGGAAAAGGAAAGGGTGAGAAAACCCTTTGCGCCTTTTACCACCAGCAGTCTGCAGCAGGATGCTTCCATAAAGCTGGGATTCAACACGGGAAAGACCATGAGAATAGCCCAGCAGCTTTATGAGGGCGTCGACATAAAAGGCAGAGGCACCACCGGTCTCATAACGTACCTGAGGACGGATTCTGTGAGAATATCCGCCGAGGCTAAAGCCGCAGCCGCAGCCTACATAAACGAGAAATTCGGAAAAGAGTACAGCGCGGACAACTTTTTCTCAAATAAGAAAAAAGACATTCAGGACGCCCACGAGGCCATACGTCCCAGCGCTGTTGACATAGAGCCGTCGGCCATAGAAGGCTCGCTTACAACTGACCAGTTCAAGCTCTACAGGCTCATATGGACAAGGTTTGTGGCAAGCCAGATGGCAGCTGCAAGGTTTAACGGCGTTCAGGCAGACATAGCCTGCGGCGATTACATGCTCAGGGCTACAGGTTCCACCCTCATCTTTGACGGCTACCAGAAGGTATATAATCCGGGAGCCGATGAGGATAAGGACAGGCTGCTGCCCCCTTTGGCTGAAGGAGAAGAGCTTAAGTCAGAATCCGTAGACGGGGAGCAGGCTTTTACCCAGCCGCCGCCCAGGTACACGGAAGCCAGCCTTGTAAAGGAGCTTGAAGAGAAGAACATCGGACGGCCGAGCACATACGCCCCTATAGTCGGAACTCTGGCAGAGAGAAAGTACACCGCCAGGGAGAAGAAGGCCCTTAAGCCTACGGAGCTTGGGTTCGTGGTGGACGATCTCATGGAGAAGTACTTTACCGATATAGTGGATTCCGGCTTTACAGCCGAAATGGAGGATCAGCTGGACGAGGTAGAGCTTGGAAAGAGGCAGTGGAAGAACGTCATAAGGGACTTCTACGGGCCTTTTGAAAAGGAGCTTGAAGCGGCGGACAAGGCTATAGAAAAGGTTACCATAGAGGATCAGCCTACGGGAGAAATCTGCGAGCTCTGCGGAAGGCCTATGGTTCTCAAAACCGGCAGGTTCGGGGATTTCATAGCGTGCAGCGGATACCCGGAGTGTAAGAACACCAAGCCGGTAGTAAAGAAGATAGATGTAAAGTGTCCGAAGTGCGGGCGCGACATAGTGGTGCGCAAAAGCCGCAGGGGCAAGATTTTCTACGGATGCAGCGGATACCCGGAGTGCGATCAGTCCTACTGGTATAAGCCTGTAAACGAGAAGTGCCCTAAGTGCGGAAGCCTTCTGGTGGAAAAGAAGGGCAAAAAGGGCGGCCTGTCGTGCTCAAATCCGGAATGTGATTACGTAAAGGAAAAGTAGAAATCAAATCAAAAGGAGGAAAAGATGGTTCAGTTTCATGCGACAACTATCTGCGCTGTGAGAAGGGGGCCTGATGATATTGCCATAGGAGGCGACGGACAGGTTACCATGGGCGAGACGACCATAATGAAAAACGGCGCAAAGAAGGTAAAGAAGATATACGGGGACAAAGTGCTCACAGGCTTTGCGGGAAGCGTAGCCGACGCCTTTTCCCTTACTGAGAAGTTTGAAAGCAAGCTGGAGGAGCACGGAGGCAACCTGAAGAGGGCAGCCGTGGATCTTGCACAGCTGTGGAGATCCGACAAAGGTATGAGAAGCCTTGAGGCTCTCATGATCGTGGCCGACAGGGACGACCTTCTGGTAGTTTCGGGAAACGGCGAGGTCATCGTGCCGGATCAGAACTTCGTCGCCATAGGCTCCGGCGGAAACTTTGCATATTCAGCAGCCAACGCTCTCTTTAACCACACGGACATGGGAGCTGAGGATATAGTGAGAGAGTCCCTTAAGATCGCGTCGTCCATCTGTGTATACACCAACGATAACATTACGGTGGAGAAACTGTAAGGAGGGGATTTACATGGGAACACAGCTTAAGAACATGACTCCGAAGGAAATAGTTGCGGAGCTTGATAAATACATAATAGGACAGGACGAGGCTAAGAAATCGGTAGCCATCGCCCTGAGAAACAGATACAGAAGAAGTCTCCTTTCGGAAGAGATGAGGGAGGAGATAAGCCCGAAGAACATTTTGATGATAGGGCCTACCGGCTGCGGTAAGACCGAGATTGCAAGGAGACTTGCAAAGCTCATGGATGCACCTTTTGTCAAGGTGGAAGCCACAAAGTTCACCGAAGTGGGATACGTGGGAAGAGACGTTGACTCCATGATAAGAGACCTGGTGGAAGCGTCCATGAGAATCTCAAAGCAGAGCAGGCTTAAGGAAAAGTACGACATAGCAGACCAGATAGCCGAAGAGAAAATCGTGGAAGCCATGATTCCGTCAGGGGAGAAGAAAAAGGAAAAATCTCCGAAAACCCCGTTTGACATGATACTTAACAGCGGCGGATACCCGAGCCAGAAGCAGCTTTACGAGGAAAGCCAGGTGAAGAAGGAAGAGAAGGTCGCAAGCGACGTTGAAATGGCCAGAGAGCAGGTTCGCCAGCAGCTGAGAGAAGGCAAGCTGGAAGAGCAGTTCGTGGAAATAGAAGTGGTGGACACTCCTAAGGGAAACCAGCTGGACATGAGCAACGAAGGCATGAGCATAGCCATCGGAAACATCTTCGGCGACATGATGCCTGAGCGCACTAAGACAAAGCGCGTAAGGGTAAAGGACGCCAGAAAGATTCTGAGGGAGCAGGAAGCCCAGAAGCTCATAGACATGGATCAGGTTACCGACGAGGCCATAGAAAACGCCGAGCAGAACGGAATAATATTCATAGACGAGATAGATAAGATAGCTTCAGGCTCAGGCTACACCAGCGGCGCCGACGTGTCCAGGGAAGGTGTTCAGAGAGACATCCTTCCTATCGTGGAGGGAAGCGTCGTGAATACAAAATACGGGCCGGTAAAGACGGATCACATACTCTTCATAGGAGCAGGTGCGTTCCACGTTTCAAAGCCTACGGATTTAATTCCGGAGCTTCAGGGACGTTTCCCGATAAGAGTGGAGCTGGAAAACCTCTCCAAGGAGGATTTCGTGCAGATTCTCACCGTTCCTGAGAATGCAATCACGAAACAGCACCAGGCACTTCTGGAAACTGAAAATATCAATTTAGAATTTTCAGAAGAAGCTATTGACGAAATCGCAGATATGGCGTATCTTATGAATGAGCAGACTGAAAACATCGGTGCGAGACGTCTTTACACCATCATGGAGAAGCTGCTGGAGGACATTTCATTCGAGATTCCTGACTGCGGCGAGACAGAGAATATGTACAGAGCAAATTCGTGGACACCGTTCACAGAGACGATATTGACCGCTACATCCTCTAACAAAAGAGGGGCGTGGGGCGGATGATATAGTTTAAATATAAATCCCCGATGTGAAAAACATGTGTTAGAGAATTTTAAAGCGAAAGAAGAGGTATGAACTATGAGCGAAAAAATACTTGTTAGAATCAGAAAGCTGAACAGCGTACTTTCACAGAGCTCCATGGGTTATGTTTCGTTTGACGAGCTTTGCAACATAATAAACGAGCTTCTGGATTCCAACGTTTACATCCTCAACAAGAGAGGAAAGGTTCTGGCGGCAAAGTTTGACGAGGGTGAAGAGGCTCCCCTCCAGATGGTAGGCGGAAAGCTGGAGCTCCCGAAGGAATATAACGAGAAGTTCCTGGAGATAAACGATACGAAGGCTAACATCAAAGGCGACGACATCAAGGCCATCTACGGCGACGACTACACCATGGCAGACAAATACCACACCATCCTTCCAGTAGTGGTAGGAGGACAGAGAGTTGCAACGGTGCTTCTCGCCAGAAGCAGCGGAGCCTTTGACGACGAGGACATCGCTATCTGCGAGTACAGCGCAGCAGTTGTGGGCATCGAGGTTTCCAGAGGAATCGCCCTTGAAGAGGAAGAGGAGAACAGACTTAAGAACGCCGTTACAATGGCCCTTGAGACTCTGTCCTACTCGGAGCTTGACGCCGTGATCAAAATCTTTGCAGAGCTGGAAGGGGACGAAGGCCTTCTGGTTGCCAGCAAGATAGCAGACAAATCCGGCATTACCCGTTCCGTAATCGTAAACGCCCTGAGAAAGCTGGAAAGCGCAGGGGTTATCGAATCCAGATCCCTTATCTTGCCTGTAGGAATGATTCTCATTCTGAGGCTCTCTCCATTATGGCAGACAATCCCATCACGGACAGCATATGTAAGATTCAGTCCTTTTCCGTTGTTGGAGAGGAAATCAACGACACGGAGGGAATTAACCTCATGCTCAAACTTCCCAAGTCCCCTTTCCTCTGACATCTTCGAGATGATTCTCTCCCCTACATGTCCGAATGGTGTATGCCCCAGATCATGGCCCATTCCTATAGCCCATGCCATCTCTGTGTCTAATCCGAGAGGACGGCAGATAGCAGAAGCAATCGAAGCAACATGCAGCACATGTTCCATTCTTGTACAGATATGATCGTTTGATGGCGCGAAGAAAACCTGGGTCTTATGCTTGAGACGCCTAAAAGGGGAAGAATGGATTATTGCAGTTGTATCCCTGTAATACGGACCTCTGCCATCTTCAGTTCTGGGTCTTTTACGCGCTCTGAATGCTTCATTGCTCTCTGTATATCTGTTTAGAATCATGAATTTATGCTAGCATAGAGAAAAGGCGTAAGAAAGAGTGTTTGTATATATAATACCGATAACAGCATTGCTTCTTTCATTCATGGCTCTCCTTGCATCGATGAGATTCATCTTCTCACGACAGGGGCTGTACTGGCTCTTTCCCGCTATAATATCCCTTCTCTTGTTTTTTCAGAATCTTGATACCCTTCTTATCCTGGCAGAACAGGAGATTACCCAGTTCGAATACACATTCCGGAACTTCTCCCCATTCATCCTCGCCTTCCTCTGGTACATGATGATTGTAGTCTTCCATTACGCGCTGAAGAAGAACATCACAGAAAACAGATTCGAAAGCGATTCAAAGAAGAACAGAGCTGAGGCTGAGTATCTGATGAAAGTCGAGATGAGGAAAAAAAGGAAAGTCAGGAAACAGAACGAGAAATATCTTGAGAACCATACAGAAGTTCCCAGAGTTCCTGAATACAGGATGCCTGACGAGGAATGAACGTATTGAATGCCATAGCGTGTGAATGATAAACTCAACCGATATGGCTAAGCTCTATTTCACAGGCATAAAGCATTCAGGAAAGACCACGCAGGCCAGGCTTGCAGCTGCGTTGTTATCACTCCCGTATTCAGATTCAGATGAACTGATACTCAGCACCATAGAGGAAGAGAGCGTCAGGGAATTCTATAAAAAGCATGGAAAGGCTTCTTTCATGGAAAAGGAAGCTGAAGCAGTAATGAAATTCACGGAAGAGCATCCTTCTTTCATACTCTCCCTCGGGGGAGGGGTAGCAGACAATACACCTCTGATGGATTACATGAAAAAGCATGGGAAGATCATCTACCTTCAGAGAAAGGAAAGCGAGATGCTTCCAGTTATCCTGAAGCATGGTATTCCTGCGTTTCTTGATCCTAATGATCTTGAAGGCTCTTTTCACAAGGTCTATGAGGAGAGGGACAGCATTTACAGGAATATGGCTGATCTATCTGTAGATCTTGGTCCATACAGGGACAAGGCGGAGACAGCTGAGGAGCTTGTCAGAAAACTGAAGGAGAATGGTTATGTCTAGTTCTATCGGAAAGCTTCTTACTCTTACAACATTCGGGGAATCCCATGGAGTTACACTTGGGGGTGTTGTTGATGGATATCCCGCAGGAATCGAGATTGATGAGGATTTCATAGAAAGCGAGATGGCAAGAAGAAGGCCCGGAAGCACAACACTCGGAACACAGAGAAGCGAGGATGATATCCCCAGAATTCTCTCTGGAGTGTTCAATGGAGTCTCTACTGGCACTCCTATTGGCTTTGTAATCGAGAACAAGACACAGCGTTCTTCTGACTATGGAGAGATTGCTCATAAATACAGGCCAGGACATGCTGATTACACATATGACATGAAATATGGGATA
>CASFAX010000028.1 GCA_949292945.1 uncultured Bacillota bacterium
CGGCTTTCTTTGCCGCATTGAGAGCAATATTGAGAGCAAAGGCCGTCTTTCCCATGGCAGGACGGGCTGCTATTATGACCAGATTTGACTTCTGAAGTCCGCTGGTCTCAGCATCGAGCTCTCTGTAACCTGTAGTCAGTCCCGTAACCTGGCCCTGAGCCTGAACCGCCCTGTCTATCATGTTCATGTTCTCCACGAGAACGTCGGATATGGGAAGGTAGTCTCTGCTCTGCCTCTTCTGGGCTATTTCAAATATCCTCTGCTCGGCGTGATCCAGAAGAACCGAAGGGTCTTCGCTTTCGCCGAAGGCTTTTTCCCTTATATCGTCCGATGCGGATATGAGCATTCTCAGAGACGATTTCTGAGCCACTATCCTGGCGTATCCTGCTCCGTTGGTGGCAGACGGCACTTCCGAAGAAAGGGATGCCACGTACGCTCTGCCTCCTGCGGCCTCCAGAGAGTTTCTCTTCTTCAGCTCGTCGCAGACCGTGACGATGTCAACATTTTCGCCTTCCTTAAACAAATCCGTCATAACGGCAAAGATTTCCTTATGAGCCGGATCGTAGAAATCGTCGGGCTTTATTATCTCCATAACATCTGCCAGAGCATCTCTGCTCAGCATAGCAGCGCCGAGCACTGACTGCTCGGCATCTCTGCTGTGAGGAAGTATTCTCTCCGTTTTTGCCATTGTTATCTCCCGAATTACTCTTCCACGATGTCGACGCCGAGACTTCCCTTTACACCCTGATAAAGCTTGATTTCGACATCGAAGTGGCCTATCTGCTTAACCGCTTTCGTCATCTGGATTTTCTTCTTGTCTATATCCATTCCCAGCTGATCCTTTACGGCATCGGCTATGTCCTTTGACGTGATGGAGCCGAAGAGTCTTCCCCCGTCGCCGGACTTTGTCTTAATCACTATGTTCTTTTCGGCAAGCTCTGCGGCAATCTTTTCGGCCTCAGCCTTTTCCTCGGCTTCCTTCTTGGCCTGAAGAGCCTTCTGCTTTTCCAGGCTGCGCACATTTCCGTCGGTAGCTTCCACGGCGTAACCCTTCGGCAAAAGCATATTTCTCGCAAAGCCGTCGCTTACCTTTACGACTTCTCCGGCTTTTCCAGTACCTTTTACATCTCTTTTAAGTATTACTATCATCTGTCAATTCCTCCTGAATTCGGATGTTATCTGTATCCTTTATATCTTCCCTATATCTTTTCAGTCATGAGACGAATCTTCTTCAGCACTTCCTCAGGGGATACGTCAACCTGGGCTCCTGCTGTAGTCAGGTGTCCTCCCCCTCCCAGCTTTTCCATGATGAGCTGAACGTTGACCTCTCCCAGTGATCTTGCGCTTACGCAGGTCACGCCTTTGTCGTTTCTTCCTGCGACAAAAGATGCCTTTATTCCCTTTATGTTTAACAGCTCGTCGGCCACCTGGGAATTTATGACCTGGGCCTCCTGATTTTCTCCTTCGCAGGCTGACATCGCAACTCCGTTGTCGTAAAACTCCGCCGCAGCTATACACTTTGCTCTCACCCTGAAGTCGTCCAGATCAGTCTGGAAGAATCTCTTTACTTCGGTGGTATCGGCTCCGGATCTTCTGAGCCATGCAGCTGCCTCGAAAGTTCTCACTCCCGTCTTTACCGCAAATCTGTTGGTATCTATGTACATTCCGGCGAGAAGCGCTTCGGCTTCCAGCTTTATGAGGGTCCTCCTTCCACCGGCATACTGAAGTATCTCTGCAACAAGCTCCGCAGTAGACGACGCATAGCTTTCTATATATGACAAAGCCGTATTCTCTATGCTGTCCTCGGCTTTTCTGTGATGGTCGATTACGACTATCCTCTCAGCCATATCCAGAAGTTCCGGCCTTTCCAGGTAGCTAGGCCTGTGAGTGTCCAGAACTATTATAAGGGTTTCCTTCGTTATGAGCTTTTCGGCCCGCTGAGTGGTTATGAAACTGTAGTTATCAGTCGATTTCGCCTGTGTAAATATGGCGTGAAGGGAATCGTTTACCTCGTCTATTACTACGTGTGCCTCCGTGTCGGAAATAGCGCACATCCTGTATATGCCCAGAGCCGAGCCGAAGGAATCCATGTCGGCGCCTTTATGTCCCATGATGAGGACTCTGTTTGACTGCTCTATGAGCTGCTTCAGGGCGTGACCGACTATACGGGATTTTCCTTTGTTTCCCTTTTCCACGGTTTGATTCTTACCGCCGTAATACTGGATTCTGCTCCCGTCCTTGACGACAGCCTGATCTCCTCCCCTTCCCAGGGCCAGCTCGAGGGCCGCTACGGCAAACTCTTCAGTCTTAAGGACGCTCTTTCCGCCTATTCCAAGACCGATGCTGAGACTAGCAGGAAAATCAGCCTTTGTCTCTATCTCCCTTACCTCGTCCAGA
This sequence comes from uncultured Bacillota bacterium, assembly GCA_949292945.1. Taxonomy (GTDB): domain Bacteria; phylum Bacillota; class Clostridia; order Peptostreptococcales; family Anaerovoracaceae; genus Avanaerovorax. The sequence continues at coordinate 2,398 of CASFAX010000028.1, forward strand.
ATGTTGAATCTGCTGTCGACCATCTGGCGGACGTAAACGTGATGAAAATATATCATGTACGACGTATTCTGAACCTTGGTCACAGTCGCCTCGAACTTTGCAAACCACTTTCTGATTATGGAGTCGATTTTGGCGGCTATGCTCATTCCCGTTTCCGGAGAGACGTTGGATATGAGCTCGTCGTAGTTATCTATGTTTACGTGGCAGACGCATATCTTTTCGTCGTTGTACCTTACCTTCAGGTTCTCAAAACCTGTAACGTCGACGAAGAAAACCGTGTATACCAGCCCGTCGCCCTCTCCCGACTCTCTTACCATAAGTCTGAAGTCTCTGCCGTTTCTGGCTACCAGCACTCTCTTGCCAGCAGCAGCCTCGGCAAGCTGAGACAGTTTCACACCCGTTATGGCAAAAAAGTCGCTGTCGGTTATATCCCTGTATATGAATACGTCACCGATATGTTCATTGGCTCTGATTATCTTGCCCTTCCAGTTTACTTCACAGGTGGGCAGCGGAACATCGATAGAAGTCAGCTTTTCAAAATTAGCTTCTGTCATACATTTCCCTCTTTACAAATCATCATTCCGGCAAGTTGCCGTACTTTAACAGGGACATAAAACAGGCAGACTAAATTATACCACGGTTTATGACCCTCAAAGTGTTGGTTTTGTGTATTATGTTATTTTACCACGTTTCAGGGCAATAGAAAAGAGGTTAATAGGATTACTGTAATAATTTCCCATAACCTCTGTTTCATTCATTGTTTCACGTGAAACATCTTTCAGCTTTCCACGGTTTTCAATTGTTCGATTATCCTGTTCAGATCGTCGTGTCCGTAGTATTCTATCTCTATTTTTCCCTTTCTACCTGCCGAACTGATGGTAATCTTCGTCCCGAAGAGTTCTCTGAGCTCGTTTTCCACCCTTTCGACATCAGGGCTCTTTACCTTTTTTCTCGGAACCTTCTTAGGCTTGTTCAATTTCAGAACCAGCTTTTCCACATCTCTTACGGACAGACCATCGCTAAACACCTGTTCGGCAATCGCAACCTGCTGCTCGGGATTTGCCACGTTGATTATTGCTCTCGCATGCCCTGCGGTAATCTTCCCTGCAGATACCATCTGACGGATTTCCTCAGGCAGCTTAAGAAGTCTGAGCGTGTTTGATATGTACGGCCTGCTCTTGCTTATGCTCTTTGAAACCTCTTCCTGAGTAAAGCCGTAGGTCTTTATCATCTGATTTATCCCCAGAGCTTCTTCTATGGGATCCAGATCTTCACGCTGCATATTCTCTATAATGGCTACCAGCATGTTTTCCTCGTCGGTGAAATCCCTAACTATGCACGGAACCTCCGTCAGCTCGGCAGTCCTTGCAGCCCGCCACCTTCTCTCGCCGGCTACAATTTCATAGAAGCTCCCCTTCTTTCTCACCACCAGAGGCTGGATAATGCCGTGCTCCAGTATGGAATCTGCAAGTTCTCTTATCTTCTCTTCGTCAAAGTTCTTTCTCGGCTGATCTTTATTGGCTCTTATGTCGTTTATGTTGACATATATTATGGTATTCTCGTCAGGCTCCTTTGCATTGATGCCTGCGCTTTCCTCTTTCACTACGGGAACCGTATCCGCGATAAGAGCATCGAGTCCCCTGCCAAGTCCGCCTTTTTTTGCTTTGCCGGCCATTTACTCAGCCTCCCGTTCAAGAAATTCATCAGCGAATTCCCTGTATGCTTCGGCGCCTCTCGATTTAGGGTCATATTCTGTTATTGCCATGCCGTAGCTGGGAGCTTCCGCCAGCCTTATGTTTCTCGGAATTACGGTGGAGTACACCTTTGATCCGAAATACTTCTTTACCTCCTGAACCACCTGTACGGAAAGATTGGTTCTTCCGTCGAACATGCTCAGAATTACTCCTTCTATCTCAAGACCCGGATTCAGGCTCTTCTTTATGAGATCTATGGTGCTTACCAGCTGACTTACTCCCTCGAGAGCGTAGAACTCACACTGTATAGGAACCAGCACGCTTTCAACTGCCGTAAGCGAGTTTATGGTGAGAAGTCCCAGGGACGGCGGACAGTCTATGAAGATGTAATCGTATCTGTCCCTTATCTTATCCATGGCCGCTCTCAGCCTCTTCTCCCTTCCCTTTACGGGAGCCAGCTCTATTTCTGCACCTGCAAGATCGACGCTTGCAGGAATTATATCCAGGTTTTCAGTATTAGTATGTATGATGGCTTTTTCCGTATCGAAGTTATCCTGAACCAGCAGGTCGTATACAGTGTAGTCCAGGTTTCTCTTCGTTATTCCTATGCCGCTGGTGGTATTTCCCTGAGGATCTATATCCAGCATGAGGATTTTCTTACCCTTCAGAGCAAGACTCGCTCCGAGATTTATATTAGTGGTGGTCTTTCCCACACCACCCTTCTGATTAAAAATTGCTATGGATTTTCCCAAATCTATACCTCCCGATATGCAATAAATCTGCTCGTTTAATTATATAACACAGGCAGATTTTTTACCACTGTTTTATAAAAAAACAGGGATGTTTCACGTGAAACATCCCGTTATATTGGTACTAGTCATATGGCTTAAAGCGGTGTTTTTGAAGGGGTTCCAGCTTTTCTCGGATACGCTTTCGGCGTAGGTGAAGATTTTGTGACGACAATGAGATTGTGACTGTAAGTTCCGTCAGACACGTCTACTACTCTGTCGATTTTTCCGCCAAGCTTTCTGAGAGCAGAAGCAGAAAGGCGAATCTCTTCATCTGCATCAGGCCCCTTGTAAGCTATGAACACTCCTCCGACTTTGACGAAGGGAAGGCAGTATTCCAGCAGAACGGGAAGTGATGCTACGGCCCTGGATACGCATGCGTCGAACTTCTCCCTGTAGTCCGGATTTCTTCCCAGGTCTTCTGCCCTTCCGTGGACGGTGGTGATATTGTCTATTCCCGACTCAGCTGCAACTTCATCGATTACCTTCAGTCTCTTTGCAAGGGAGTCGGCAAGTACAAACTTCTTTTCAGGAAAGAGAGCTGCCAGCGGAATGCCGGGAAAGCCTCCTCCCGTTCCCACGTCTATGACGGTCTCCGCTTTTCTGAATTCCGGCAGAAGGGCGGCAGGAAAACTGTCAAAATAATGCTTTACCACGAATTCATCGGGATTTTTAATCGCTGTAAGGTTTATTTTCTCGTTCCACCCTAATATACCTTTCATGTATTTTACGAGCTGAGAGGCGATTTTAGAGCTTCCATTAAATTCCATTTTAGCGATTTCAGGCTCTATGACAGCTTCGTACTTATCAAAGTCCATAATCAGCTCTCACCTCCTGAGCTTCTTCTCATCTTCTCCAGGTGTATGAGAAGGACATTTATGTCTGCCGGAGAAACTCCGGAAATTCTCGATGCCTGACCTACCGATACCGGCCTTATAGCATCAAGCTTCTGGCGGGCTTCTATTCTGAGACCGTCCATGTTCAGATAGTTCAGGTTATCGGGAAGCCTCTTCTCTTCCAGTTTCCTGAACTTCTCTATCTGCCTCATCTGCTTATCTATGTAGCCGCTGTACTTTATCATAACTTCCAGCTGGCTTACGGTGTGATAGGAAAGGTTCGGCCTTTCCGTATCCACGGCAGAGAGATTATCGTAAGTCACTTCGGGGCGCTTAAGAAGCTCGGCAAGGGACACTCCACCCTGAACAGGCGAGCTGCCTAGGGATTCAAGGAATCCGTTAACCTGAGCCGGAGTTACCTTCGTATTTTCCAGCCTTTCCTTTTCAGCTTCAAGCTCTTCCTTTTTCCTTATAAATCTCTCATACCTCTCTTCGCTTACAAGTCCCAGGTCATGGCCCTTTTCGGTAAGGCGCCAGTCTGCGTTATCCTGTCTCAGCACCAGCCTGTACTCCGCCCTGCTTGTCATTATTCTGTAAGGCTCATTGGTACCTTTTGTCACCAAATCGTCGATTAAAACGCCTATATACGCCTCGTTTCTTCCGAGAACGAAGGGTTCTTTTCCATCTATTGCCAGCACCGCGTTTATTCCTGCCATGAGGCCCTGAGCGGCGGCTTCCTCATATCCGGAGCTTCCGTTAAACTGACCGGCGCAGAAAAGGCCCTTTATCGTCCGTGTTTCAAGGTTCAGCTTAAGTTGAAGCGGATCTATGCAGTCGTACTCTATGGCATAGGCCGGTCTGGTGATGACGATATTTTCAAGTCCCGCTATGGTGTGATAGAAATCCCGCTGTACGTCTTCCGGAAGGCTGGATGACATTCCCTGAATGTACATTTCCTGAGTGTCCAGTCCTTCAGGTTCCACAAAGAGCTGATGGCGCTCCTTGTCCGCAAATCTGTGAATCTTGTCCTCGATGGAAGGGCAGTACCTGGGCCCGGTTCCCTCTATTTGGCCTCCGAACAGAGCTGAACGATGGAAATTCTCTCTTATCACCCTGTGAGTCTCAGCGTTGGTGTAGGTGAGCCAGCACGAAATCTGATCCTTTTCCAGAAGCTCATTCATAAAGGAAAAAGGGACTATCTTCTCGTCCCCCTTCTGCTCCGTCATCTTCGAATAGTCGAAGGTGGAAGCGAGGGCTCTTGCCGGAGTTCCCGTCTTGAACCTGCGAAGGCTCAGACCAAGCTCCTTCAGATTTTCCGCAAGGTCAACGGAAGGGGCAAGGCCCGACGGTCCGCTCATGAATGCGGCATCTCCTATGAATATTTTCCCCCGAAGAAATGTGCCTGTAGCTATGATTACGGCCTTTGTCTCGTAGAAAGTGTGGGTCCGGGTAACGACTCCCCGGGCTTTTCCTTTTTCTACGATTATTTTCGTAATCTCCTCCTGTATGAGATGAAGGTTCTCCTGGTTTTCCAGAGTCCTCTTCATCTCTATGTGGTATCTGTTCTTATCGGCCTGAGCACGGAGGGAATGGACAGCCGGCCCTTTTGCCGTATTGAGCATCCTGCTCTGAATGAATGCTTTGTCGATGTTTATTCCCATCTCTCCGCCCAGGGCGTCGATTTCCCTGACCAGATGACCTTTTCCCGTTCCGCCTATGGACGGATTACAGGGCATCATGGCCACAGATTCCAGGTTCATGGAAAATAGTATGGTCTTCTTTCCCATTCTGGCAGCGGCAAGGGCAGCCTCACAGCCTGCGTGACCGGCGCCTATTACCGCAACGTCGTATTTTCCCATCAAAATGTTTTCCATAAAATTATCCTTATATGCTTTATCTATTTTCCCAGACAAAATCTGCTGAATACCTCGTCGATAACGTCTGCCGATGCGGTCTCGCCCGTTACCTCTCCGAGAGCGTTCCTGCATCCTGAAACATCTATTTCAATAAGCTCCAGAGGCTGCCTTTCTTCTGCTCCTTTAAGAGCATCCTCAGCAGACGACAGTGCTTCCCGAAGGGCGTTTTCATGTCTCACGTTGGTTATGAGATTTCCGTCTCCCGCCTGCTCCGTCTTATCGCTTACCATGTCGTATATGGCATACTCAAGATCTTCCGCGCCGGTGCCGGATATGAGGGATGTTTCGATGATTTTTACTTCCGGAGCAAAGGCTTTGATGTCGGCAGGTTTTGTCACCATTTCAAGGTCGGTCTTATTCAAAAGGATGAGAGAGCGACCAGGTACAAGGCTCTTCATGATCTCAATATCCTCATCCATCAGAGCTCTGCTGGCGTCGGCAACTAAGATTACGATGTCGGCTTCTCCCAGAATCTTCTTCGACCTCTCTATACCTATCTTTTCCACCTTATCATCGGTAGTTCTTATACCGGCCGTATCGGTAAGCTTTACAGGAATTCCCCTTATGCTCATGTATTCCTCTATGGTGTCCCTGGTCGTTCCCGGAATTTCAGTAACTATGGCTCTGGACTCGCGGAGGAGACAGTTAAGGAGCGACGACTTTCCCACGTTAGGCATGCCCACTATACCAATGGCTATTCCCTCGCGGAGAAGCTTTCCGTTTCCGGCACCGGCAAGAAGCTTTTCGATATCGCCTATAACAGATTTAAGCTCTGTCGTAAGCTTTTCGTATGTCAGCTCCTCTATATCCTCATCGGGATAATCGATGTTGACCGCCATCTCCACCAGTATATCCATGACTTTTGCCGAAATGGCTTCTGTCTTTCTGGAAAGGCTTCCTTCCAGCTGATCTATGGCTGCATCGAAAAACCTGTCAGTCTTTGCGCTTATGACATCTATTACGGCTTCAGCCTGGGATAGGTCGAGGCGCCCGTTTAAAAATGCTCTCTTTGTAAACTCTCCGGGCTCGGCAAGACGGGCCCCAGCTCCGAGAACCAGTGAAAGAACCCTCTTAAGAGGTATGAGACCACCGTGACAGTTTATCTCAGCCACGTCCTCTGCCGTGTATGTCTTCGGCCCTTTCATGTAAACGGCCAGAACCTCATCGGTGATGCTGCTGTCTTCTGGATTTATAATGTGGCCGTAAGTCATCATCCTGCTCTTTACAGGCTTTCCAGACGCGGGCCTGAATATGCGATTTAAAATTTCAAGTGAATCATCGCCGCTTATCCTGATGATTCCAATTCCGCCTTCTCCCAAAGGAGTAGCTATTGCGGCTATCGTTTCGCTTTTCATATCCTTAAAATCAAAGCCCGCTTAAAAAAGCGGGCCGCAAAATTATTTCAGTTCGATTATGACCCTTCTGTACGGGTCCTGACCCTCGCTTCTGGTTGTAACTCTTGGGTTACTCTGAAGAGTAGCGTGGATTACCTTTCTTTCGTAAGGGTTCATAGGCTCGAGCCTTACGCTTCTCTTTGTTCTGACTACCTTGTCGGCAAGTCTTTCAGCAAGCTTTTCGAGAGTCTTTTCTCTCTTTGTTCTGTAGTTTTCGGCGTCGACAACGACTCTGATATACTCGTCGCCGTCCTTGTTTACCACCAGGCTGGTGAGATACTGTATGGCGTCGAGAGTCTGTCCTCTCTTGCCGATTACCGTGCCGGAATCCTTTCCGTTCATATCTATATAGATATTCTCACCATCGGTCTTAGCCGATACATTTATATCCAGATTCATCTGCTCTGTAAGTTCCTTAAGGAATGTGAGAGCAGGGTGCTCCTCCAAAGGCGTGAAGCTTTCGTCTTCTCTGATTATGACAGATTCAGACTTCTTATAATCTCTGCGTTCAGCTGTGTCCTTCTTCTGATGACCGCCTTCTCTGCGATGATGCTTTTCCTTCTTCGCAGGTCTGGTGTTCTCAGTTTCGCAAGCTTCAGTTTTGATTTTCTTCTCTTTCGGAGCAGGTTCGGGCTTCTTCCTCTCTACTCTTACGAGAGCAAGCTTGGAGCCGATACCGAAAAATCCTCTGGATGGCTGCTCTAAAACGGTTATCTCAACCTCGTCTCTGGTGGCCTTAAGATCCGCCAGGGCAAGATCCACTGCCGTATCTATATCCGTTCCCCATTTTTCAGAAACATCCATTATTTATCCTCCGAAGCTTTCTATTTCTTCTTGTTAATCTTTTTACCGTTAGCGTCTACTTTTCCTTCTCTGATTTCCTTCCTCAGAATGTTGAACCTGATGTTAAAGAAAATCTGCACAAACTGGCTTATAAACCAGTAAATTGCAAGTCCTGCCGGATATGATCTTGCCAGCCATACAATCATGATAGGGAATAAGTACTTCATGATTATGTTCATGGCATTTCCTGCCTGCTGCTGCATAGCCCCGTTCTGGGATGACATCCAGAATGAAGCGAAAGTTGCAACTCCGGACAGAATAGGCAGTATCCAGAGGTCAGGCTGACTCAGATCCTCCATCCACAGAAACGAATGGTGAACGGCAAATACCATCTCCGTATCGTTTCCAAGGTATGTGAGCGGATATCTGAGAAGACCGAACAGACCGGATATTACGATCATCTGTATGATCATAGGAAGACAACCTGCTGCAGGATTAAAGCCCTCTTCCTTGTAGAGCTCCTGCATCTTCATGTTCATGGTCTCCCTGTCATTAGCGTACTTTTTCTGAATCTCTCTTATCTTCGGCTGCATGTTTACCATACCAGCCGTAGACAGAATCTGCTTCTTATAAAGGGGATACATTCCTATTCTGACTAACGCGGAAAGAACCACGATAGCGAGAGCGTAATTTCCCAGTATATCGTAGAAAAAGGATAAGAGAAATCCGAAAGGTCTGGCTATCAATCCTAACATTAATTATCCTCCGTCATTCCAAAGGGTCATAGCCTCCCGGATTCCACGGGTGACACCTCAGAATTCGTTTTATTCCAAGCATGCTTCCCTTTACCACTCCGTACTTGTTAAGAGCCTGTATAAAGTACTCGGAGCAAGTTGGATAAAACCTGCATTTGCCTGGAAAAAGCGGTGAAATACATCTCTGATAAAACCTGATCAGAATTATCATCACTTTTTTAAAAAAGCCGTTTATATATTTCATGATTTTCTTATTACCCCTGATTTTTTTAAGGCAGATTCAAGGGATTTCTGCACCTGCTGGCACTTCGCTCCTTCTATGGTGCTGCGGGCTATGAATATGAAATCGTAACCTGCGGGCACGCTAAGCTCTGAAAGCCTGAAGCTTTCCTTCATCAGACGTCTGGCTCTGTTCCTTCTGACGCTGTTGCCAACTTTTTTACTGGCAAGAAAGGCTATCCGGTTATAATCAAAACCGTTCTTCCTGTAGAAGAGGACTACGTACCTGTCTCCTACAGACTTTCCCTTTTTATAGATAAGTGAAAAGTTTCTTTTGCCTCTTAATACCGTTTTTTTTAACATTTTCTGACAAAGTCTGAACTAAGCGGTAAGCTTCTTTCTTCCCTTGGCTCTTCTTCTCTTAAGAACATTTCTTCCGCTCTTTGTCTTCATTCTCTTTCTGAATCCGTGTTCCTTTTTTCTCTGCCTTTTCTTAGGCTGATAAGTCATTTTCATTTTCTTTACCTCCTGAATAACGTAAATATGGCGCAGTCTAAATTTCAACAGCGCACGCATGTCTTAACATTATACTTTTTCAAAGGTACCATGTCAAGAACGCATCTTCAATTTTCTCAAAACAAAAAGACTTATCCACACATCTAGATTCTGTTAACAAAGTTATCCACAACATGTGGATAACTCTATGGAAAACTTTGAAATTGCAGGTTTGAATGTTGATATTTTTGTGGATTACCTGTGGATAATTTAACTTATCCACTTGTTTTGAGTGCACTCTTTGATTAAAATATAGTGTACAAACAGGAGACAAAAAATGACCGATAAAGATAAAATCTGGCGTGAAGTTTTAAACGACGTGAAAAATTTCTGCACACCGGCGGCATATCAATCCTTTCTTTCCCAGACCACTTTGAAGAATCTGGATAACGAAATAAACGTGGCTTACGTCGCCACGGGAAGGACGTTTACGGCTAACATACTTTCGAGCCGCTACACCGGAATTTTTTCCCAGAGCATTGAAAACGTTACGGGAAAGAAATACAAGGTCGTCGTTAAGACGGAAACCGATTACGAAAATGAAAATATAATACTTAAGACAGAGGACAGAACTTCCAAAGCCTACAGCTTCAACATAAATTTCATGAAGGAGAAGATATTCAATCCCAATTACACCTTCGATAATTTTGTTGTAGGCGAAAGCAACAAGTACGCCGTAAGCGCAGCCATGGCAGTTGCAAGGGATCCGGCCAACACGTATAACCCGTTTTTCATATACGGTGGTTCGGGCCTTGGAAAAACCCACCTTCTGAACGCCATAGGAATATATATCCTGGAACATAAGACCGACAAGAACATCATATTCGTATCATCGGAGACCTTCACCAACGACGTTGTGACGGCCATACAGAATAAGAAGATGAGCGAAGTCAGGGATAAGTACAGGGGAGCCGACGTTCTCATAGTAGACGACATACAGTTTCTTGAAGGAAAGGAAGCCACCCAGGAGGAGTTTTTCCACACTTTCAACATACTTCATGAGGAGAAGAAGCAGATAATACTTTCAAGCGACAGCCCTCCAGAAAACCTTACGAAGCTGGATGACCGTCTGAGGTCAAGGTTCGGATGGAACATGGTAGTGGATATCCAGCCCCCTGACTACGAGACGAGAGTCGCCATCTTAAGGAAAAAGGCCATAAACGAAGGAATGGAAATAGATGAGGACCTCGAGGAAGTTCTGAAACTCATATCCGAAAAGATAAAGGATAACGTAAGGCTTCTGGAAAGCGCACTCATAAGACTTGTGGGATTTTCAAAGAGCCTGGACGAGCACATAGATCTGGCCTTTGCAAAGAGAGTTATCAAAGACGTCATAGCAAACGACAGCTCGGCCATAACTCCGGAAAAGATAAAGAACGCCGTTTCAAGGCACTTTAAGATAAAGGTTTCGGATTTAGAAGGAAAGAGCAGGAAAAGGACTATCGCATATCCTAGACAGATAGCCATGTATCTTTGCAGGGAGCTTACGGATTACTCCAACGTAAGAATCGGAGGTATTTTCGGAAACAGAGATCACTCCACAGTAATGTATGCCTGCGATAAGATAAGGGACGATATGGAGATGGATGAAAACTTCAGAAGAGAAGTGGAGGCCATAAAGAATTCCATCACCGGCTGATATGTTATCAACACTTATCCCGGGGTTTTTACAGAGTTATCCACACCCCTTTTGTGGATAATTTTCGGTGGAATTACAGGCGTCCTGATAAGTTATCCACTTTTCCACGCCCTCTATTACTATTACTACTATATTTAATATATAAATAAAGCTACATTTCCCCCAGCGGATTCAAGGAGGTAAACATGAAATTCAAATGCTTACAGCAGGATTTGTCCAAAGCTTTAAACATAGTATCAAAAGCCGTTACGTCTAGAAGCACCATTCCTATTTTAAAGGGAATACTTCTGGAAGCAGACGAAGACGGAAATCTGAAGATGGTCGCATCAGACCTTGACATAACCATAGAAGAAGTCATAAAAGTTGAAACTCTGGAAAAAGGCAGCGTCGTAGTTCAGGCAAAACTCTTCGGAGACATAGTAAGAAAGCTTCCGGGAAAGGAAATCGAAGTAAACGTAGCTGAAGGAAAAGTGATAATTCACTGCATGAATTCCGAATTTTCCATAGTGGGAATGCCTGCCGACGAATTTCCTGAGATAAAAAACGACGAGGAAGAAACGGGATGCATTCAGTTTGACTCGGAGCTCTTAAGGTCCATGATAAGAAGGACTTCCTTTGCTGCCAGCATAGATGAATCAAAAGGTGTAATCACAGGAATATTGACAGAGCTTAAACCTGATGAGATAAGAATGGTTGCCATAGACGGATACAGAATGGCAATTACCAGAGAGCCTATGATAAATACGGAAGAAAGCAGCATAATAATATCGGCTAAGATCATGAACGAAATAAACAAGATCATAAGCGATATAAGCTCTGATTCAGGAAATACCATAAAGCTTCTCATAAACAATAAAAAAGCAGTCTTTATCATAGAAAACGTAAAGGTAGCCTTAAGACTTCTGGACGGAGAGTTCATAAAGTATCAGGACATCCTTCCAAAGGAAGACAGGATTCAGGTGAGAATTTCAAGGCGCGACCTTATGGACAGCATAGAGAGAGCATCCCTCCTTTCTAAAGAAGGAAAGAATAACCTGATAAAGCTTGCCATTTCCGATAATATCATAACCATAACTTCGAGATCCGAAGAAGGAAACGTCAGGGAAGAAGTTCTGGCGCAGAAAACAGGAGACGACCTGGAAATAGGTTTTAACGCAAAATACGTGCTGGACGTTCTCAAGGTTATAGACGACGATGAAATCATAATGAAATTCAACACAGGAATAACCCCTTGTCTCGTTCATCCTGTTGAAGGCGATTCATACGAATATCTCATACTCCCTGTAAGAATTACGGGAAATTAAGGCGGAAAGCTGAAATCAGATGTACATAACCAGGTTAGAGCTGAAAAACTTCAGAAATTACGAAAGCCTTGAGGCAGATTTTGACGAGAAGATAAATTTAATACTTGGAAATAATGCGCAGGGAAAGACCAACCTTATCGAGAGCATATACATGACCTCCATAGGAAGGTCTTTTCGTACCGCGAAGGACAGCGACGTCATCATGTTCGGAAAGGACGAGGCTCTCATAAAAGTCAGAGCCGAAAAGGAGTATTCCGATACGGAAGTTGAGATAAGAATAAAGCGCCCTTCCAAAAAGTCCGTAAAGAAGGATGGAATTCCGCTGAGAAAAACCTCGGAGCTTTTAGAGAACATAATGATAGTCATTTTTTCTCCCGAGGATATGAAGATAGTAAAGGATGAACCGGAAAAGAGAAGGAAGTTCATCGACCGGGAGCTGTGCCAGATTTCACCAAAGTATTACGACAGCCTTTCAAATTATAGGAAGATCCTGGCTCAGAGAAATTCTTACCTTAAGGAGGATAATATAGACGCTTCCCTTCTGGATCTCTGGGACAGTCAGCTGGCAAAATGCGGCGCCGGCATAATAACGGGAAGAAATGATTTCATAAAAAGCATAAGCGTCTTCAGTTCTAAAATCCATTCGGGTATTACGGCAGGAGCTGAAAGTCTTCACATAGAATACGATCCGGACGTTGAGGTTACTGAAAATTCCGGGGATCAGGAAATGTACTTCTATGATGAGATAAAAAAAGCCTACGATTCCGACATGAAAATGCGCTCTACCACCAGAGGACCCCATAAGGATGACATATCCTTTTTCGTAAACGGCATAAATATGAGAAATTTCGGCTCCCAGGGACAGCAGAGAACGTGCGCCCTTTCTCTTAAGCTTGCCGAACTGGATTTAATAAAAAATGAGACAGGACAAGATGCGGTGCTCCTTCTTGACGATGTGATGAGCGAGCTTGACGCCACACGCCAGGAATACCTGATAAAGACTCTGAAAAACAATCAGCTTTTCGTAACCACTACGGATATGGACGAGAAGATACTGAAAGAGTTTGAAGGCGCAAAGGTGTTCAATATATGTAAGGGGAAATTCAGATAATTAAAGAGTAAAAATCGGCGATTTCGCCGATTTTTTTATACGTTTAATGAAATTTATCGAAAAAGAGATAAATAACGTCTGTAAACTTGTTTTTTCGGCAAAAATGTAATATAATATTTTCTGTTTTGTGAAATGAAATGATTAAGATGAAAGCAGGTAGTAAATGAGCGCTGAAACAAAAGTAAACAGTCAGTATGATGCGTCTCAGATTCAGGTATTAGAGGGTCTTGAGGCCGTAAGGAAAAGACCGGGAATGTATATCGGAAGCACCGGACCCAGAGGTCTTCACCATCTCGTATACGAGATAGTGGATAACAGTGTGGACGAAGCTCTCGCCGGATATTGTAAGAATATAACAGTAACTATCAATAAAGATAATTCCATAACCGTAGAAGACGACGGAAGAGGTATGCCTGTAGATAAGCATCCGAAGCTTGGAATTCCTGCGGTTGAAGTAATTCATACCGTTCTTCACGCCGGAGGAAAATTCGGCGGAGGAGGATACAAGGTTTCCGGAGGTCTTCACGGCGTAGGTGCATCCGTAGTAAATGCCCTTTCCACCAAGATGGAAGTGGAAGTAAAGAGAAACGGCAACATATACAGGCAGGAATACGCCAGAGGCAAGACCATAACGCCTCTTGAAATTATAGGAACGGCTAAGAAGACAGGATCGAAGACCACCTTCTGGCCTGACCCTGAAATTTTCGACGAGACTGTATACGATTACGGAACCCTCGAACACCGTCTCAGAGAAATGGCCTTCCTTAACAAGGGGATAAAGATTACTCTTTCAGATAACAGAGAAGAGAAGAAGAAAGAGGTTTTCCACTACGAAGGCGGACTTTCAGAGTTTGTCAGACACCTGAACAAGAATAAAGAAGTTCTCCACAAAGACGTTATTTACTTCGAGGTGATAAAGGACAACATGGAAATGGAAGTCGCCATGCAGTACACAGACAGGTATAACGAACTTCTTCTTTCCTATGCCAACAACATAAACACCGTCGAAGGTGGTACTCATATGGCCGGCTTTAAATCTGCCCTCACCAGAGTTTTCAACGATTACGCCAGAAAGAACAAGATACTCAAAGACAGCGACGATTCCCTGTCCGGCGAAGACGTAAGGGAAGGAATTACGGGAATTATTTCCGTAAAGCTGACCCAGCCTCAGTTTGAAGGCCAGACAAAGGCAAAGCTTGGAAACAGCGAAGTGAGAGGTTTTGTGGAAACTTCCACCAGTGAAAACCTTATGGCGTTCCTGGAGGAACATCCTTCTGAAGCGAGAGTGATTCTCGACAAGTGCCTCAGAGCATCCCGTGCCAGAGAAGCAGCCAGGAAGGCCAGAGAGCTTACCAGGAGAAAGAGCGTTCTCGACAGCATATCCCTTCCGGGAAAGCTTGCCGACTGCTCCGAAAAGGATCCTGCAAAGTCTGAGATATTCCTCGTAGAGGGAGATTCCGCAGGCGGCTCCGCAAAACAGGGACGCGACAGAATCCGTCAGGCCGTTCTTCCGCTGAGAGGTAAAATTCTCAACGTTGAAAAGGCGCGCCTCGACAAAATCCTCAATTCCGATGAAATAAAGAACATGATTACAGCTTTCGGCTGCGGAATAGGAAACGATTTTGATATAAGCAAACTGAGATACCACAAGATAATAATCATGACAGATGCGGACGTGGATGGGGCTCACATAAGAACCCTTCTTCTCACCTTCTTCTACAGGTACATGACGCCTTTGATAGAGGGAGGATATGTCTATGCCGCAAAACCGCCTCTCTTCATGACGAAGAGAAACAAGGAAGTTTACTATACGTACAGCGAGCGTGAACAGGATAAGCTAATGGAGACCCTTTCGAAGAAAGGAGGCAAACCGCTCATCCAGAGATATAAAGGTCTGGGAGAGATGGATTTCCATCAGCTCTGGGAGACCACCATGGACTACAACAACAGGACTCTCGTTCAGATAACCCTGGAAGACGCCACTGCAGCAGATGAAATTTTCACCGTTCTCATGGGCGACAAGGTTCCGCCGAGAAAGAAGTTCATCGAAGAAAACGCAAAGTATGCGGAAATAGATATTTAGAAAGGAGGGGTAAACCATGTCCAATCTTTTAGAAGATACTAAAATTGAACAGCATGAGATACACGACGAAATGAAAAAGTCGTATATCGACTATTCCATGAGCGTTATCGTAGGCCGTGCCCTTCCTGACGTAAGAGACGGTCTTAAACCGGTACACAGAAGAATTCTCTACGGTATGGGCCAGCTTGGAGTGACTCCAGACAAGCCTCACAAGAAATCCGCCCGTATCGTCGGAGAGGTAATGGGTAAATACCACCCTCACGGAGACAGCTCCATTTACGATGCCATGGTAAGAATGGCTCAGGACTTCTCCCAGAGATACATGCTGGTGGACGGCCACGGAAACTTCGGATCCATAGACGGAGACGGCGCAGCAGCACAGCGTTACACGGAAGCAAGAATGTCCCCTTACGCCCTTCAGATGCTCCGTGATATAGATAAGGAGACCGTAGATTTTAGAGATAACTTCGATGGAGAGGAAAAGGAACCTGTGGTTCTTCCGAGCCGCTTTCCTAACCTTCTCGTCAACGGCTCCAACGGTATAGCCGTAGGTATGGCAACATCCATTCCACCTCACAATCTGGGCGAAGTAATCGACGCTACCGTAAAGCTTATCGACGAGCCTGACACCGACGTTGAAGGCCTGATGAAGATTATCAAAGGCCCTGACTTTCCTACAGGCGCTCTCATTCTGGGTAAAAGCGGAATGAGAGAAGCCTACAGAACTGGAATCGGCAAGATAAAGGTAAGATCTGTCTGTGAAATAGAGGAAACGGACAGAGGCCGTTCCCAGATAGTGGTAAGCGAAATTCCTTATCAGGTTAACAAGGCCCGCCTCATAGAAAAGATGGCAGAGCTTGTCAAGGAGAAGAGAGTTGACGGAATTTCCGCTATCAGAGACGAGTCCAACCGTGAAGGTATCAGAATAGTAATCGAGCTTAAGAAGGACGCAAATCCTCAGATTACTTTAAACAGGCTGTATAAGCACACCCAGCTTCAGGACAGCTACAGCATGATAATGATAGCTCTCGTCGACGGTCAGCCTAAGGTTCTCACCCTTTACGATATCTTAAACGAGTACATCAAGTTCCAGAAGGAAGTCGTAACGAGGAGAACCCAGTACGATTTAAAGAAGGCGGAAGCTAGAGCTCACATACTGGAAGGTCTGCGCATAGCCCTCGACAATATCGACGAAGTTATACATATAATCAGAAGCGCATATAACGACGCCAAGGAAAAACTTATGGAAAGATTCGGCCTTTCTGAAATTCAGGCTCAGGCAATTCTCGACATGAGGCTTATAAGGCTCCAGGGGCTGGAAAGAGAGAAGATCGAGAACGAATACAAGGAGCTGATGGAGAGAATCGCCTACTTCAAATCTCTCCTGGAAAACGAGCATCTTCTCATGGGCGTAATCAAAGACGAGCTTCTGGAGATAAAGAAGAAGTTCGGCGATAAGAGAAGAACCAAAATTGTAAAGGACGAAGGAGAGCTCGACGAAGAGGATTTAGTGGAAGAGGAAAACGTTGCCGTAACCCTTACTCATCTGGGATACATAAAGCGTGTACCTGCTGATACATATAAAGCTCAGCGCCGCGGCGGCAAGGGAATCATGGGAATCACCACCAGAGATAACGACTTTGTCAAAGATCTCATAATGACCAGCACCCACGATTACCTCATGTTCTTCACCAACACCGGAAAAGCCCATAAGATAAAGGCTTACGAAGTGCCTGAAGCTACGAGGACGGCGAGAGGAACTCCGGCAATAAATTTCCTGAACCTGCTTCAGAGAGAGAGAATTACTGCTGTTATTCCTGTTCAGGATTTTGCAAGCGACAGGTATCTCATCGCCGTAACGAAACACGGCACCATTAAGAAAACGGCTCTTTCCCAGTTTGACACCAACAGGAAGACCGGCCTCATCGCCATCAACCTTAAGGAAGGCGACGAGCTTATAGGAATAAAGGAAACCACCGGAAACAACAACGTAATCATCGTTACCAAGAAAGGCAAGTGCATATGCTTCTCCGAAAAGGACGTTCGCGAGATGGGCAGAATTGCAGGCGGCGTAAGAGCCATAAAGCTTGAAGGCGACGACGAAGTGGTTGCAATGGAGCTGGTGGAACCGGGTCAGCAGCTTTTCGTGGCAACTGAAAACGGCTACGGCAAGCGCACCCCTGTAGAGGACTACAAGGTTCAGATTCGCGGAGGAAAGGGTCTCCTCACCTACGACAAGGCCAAGTTCAAGAAGACCGGAAACCTTATCGGTGCAATGGTAGTAGACGAGGATGATGAGATAATGCTCATAAATTCCGAGGGCATAATCATCAGAATCAAGGCCAGCGACGTTACCGTTTTAGGCCGTGCCACCCAGGGCGTAAGGATTATGAAGGTGGAAGACGACACCAAAATCGTCGCAATGGCCAAGGTCATAAAGGAAGACGATGAAGAGGAAAAACCTAAAAAATCAAAGGATAAAGACGACAGCGAACAACTGACTCTTTAAAACTTCTAAACAATAGTTTATAATTTACCTGGGCACATCTGTATGCCCGGGTAAGTTTTTATATACGGGAGATGTTACAATGGATAACCTTAAAATTTCAATACCGGGGAAACCGGAATATCTAACCATGGTAAGACTTGCAGCAACATCCATAGCTTCCATGGCAGGTTTTGATATAGAGACGGCAGAAGATATAAAGACGGCTGTGGCAGAAGCATGCAAGAACGTGGCATGCCACGGAAGCAGCGGCTTCAGTACCAGATACGTGGTAGAGTGCAATGTGGATAAGGGAGTAATAGAGATTATCGTAAGAGACGATTGCGACTGTCACACACTGGAGAAAACCTGCAAACCTTGTCTTAACTGTCCTGAAGAAGGAGATTTGGGAGTTTACGTTATGAAGACTCTCATGGATGACGTTGAGTTCGGAAGAGATGACAGCGGACACAAGTTCGTAAAAATGGGGAAAAGATTATGATAGACCAGAAGGAGTTGTTCGAGCAGTATAGGAACAACCCGACGATAGAAAAGCGAAACGAGATAGTGGAAAAATATCTCTATATGGTTGATATTCTCATAAGAAAATATCTGGGCAAGGGCGTGGATTACGACGACTTATATCAGGTCGGAGCCATGGCTCTCGTTTCCGCTGTGGAAAGATTCGATCCGTCAAAGGGGTTCGAGTTCAGTTCTTTTGCCACCCCCACCATTCTTGGGGAGATAAAGAAGTATTTCCGCGATAAGCAGTGGAGCCTAAAAGTTCCCCGACGGCTTAAGGAAATCGCCTCAAAAGTAACTGAAAGCAAGGAAGCTCTTTACTCAAAGTATCAGCGAAACCCCACGGCTGAGGAAATCGCAGAGTACACCGGCTACACCGTTGAACAGATAATCGAAGCCCTTGAAAGCTCGCAGGCATATGGCACCTACTCCCTGGACAAAACATTCGACGATGCGGGAGAAGACGGTGAAAGCCCATTCCTCGAAAGGTACACAGGCTTTGACGAGGCAGGCTACGAAAGAGTAGAAACCTCCGAAATCATAAAAAAGGTAATGGAAACCTTCAGCGACCAGTACAGAACAATATTCCGCGAGCGGTTCATAAACGACCGCTCCCAGTCCGACATTGCAAAAGAGCTGGGCATCTCCCAGATGAGCGTTTCCCGAGCCGAGCGAAACATGATAAGCAGGTTCAGAGCCGAACTTAACAGGTAAGGGGCTTGCGCAGGGAAAAGCGCTCGCCCTGCCTCGTCCATAGGCCCTGCCGGTGCTCGGATTTGACTAGCCCATCGCCGGCGTCGGTACTCGGATTTTGCGAAAAAAATAGAATTCCGAGCTTGAATATGCTCGGAATCTGTGTAAAGTCCACGTGAGAGTACCACCGGAAGCCGTTAACAGAAGCGTTTGATGCTCGGAAAATCCATAAGTATATGGAAATCCGAGCTTTTTCGTACTCGTAAGTCTTCAGTAAATCGAAAAATCCGAGCACGGCGCCACCTGTTTAATATTTCTTACCCCTTCTGTGACTTCGTCACAGAACTCACCGCAGGTTTTGCACTATAATCTAAAAAACGAATTTACAGATATAAGGAGATTACTTATGGTTTTTTTTGATTTATTTAAAAAGGCTAACATCAACGACGGTATAGAGGAGTATAAGGCTTCGGACGGCGGGGTTTTGGTGGACGTCAGGACGCCGCAGGAATACAGGGAAGGTCATGTGCCGGGAAGTAAGAACGTTCCACTCGACAAGCTGGAAAAGATAAGCAGCGTTGCAAAGGATAAAACCGTTTCCCTTTTCGTGTACTGCTATTCAGGGGCCAGGAGCAGACAGGCGGTAAGCGCATTTAAGAATATGGGCTACGAAAACGCGAAAAATATTGGCGGCATTTCCAGTTATTCAGGAAAGGTGGAGAGATAGGATGAAGGTTGTAATAGTAGGAGGAGTAGCAGGCGGAGCTACTGCGGCAGCAAGAATACGTAGACTTGATGAGAAGGCGGAAATCGTGGTTTTCGAGCGTTCGGGATATGTCTCCTACGCAAACTGCGGCCTGCCATATTATATAGGCGGCGTCATTACCGATTCCGAGGAACTGACCCTTCAGACTCCGGAAAGCTTTTTTCAGCGATTTCGCATAGATGTG
>CASFAX010000029.1 GCA_949292945.1 uncultured Bacillota bacterium
ATTTGATAAAACATCCATAAGAATTTTAAAAGGTCAAGGAATCTGCCAGATATGGCACCTGTTTCCTTGACCTTTTGCATATTACCCGTTTATATCGTAAAAAATTGCATTTACCATATCTGACATTTGGCTAGGCTTCGTCAAATTCCTGACCAGCCATCACATCACAGTTTGTCCCGTTACCACATGGCACGCCCTACGTCAGGTACGTATCGATAATGTATTCTATAAACCGGGTGTCCATATTCCCTTCGATATCGTCAAATGTGAAGAACACATCCCGAAACGGCATGTAACCGTACTTTATGTAGACGTACATCTTCCAGGCAAGGTCACCCCGATATTTGGGATTATTCATGACGCCGCAATGCTCCAGCAGTTTAAATGTTCCTTCGCTTCTGACGTACACGGTAAAATCGGGAGCTATGGTATGTTCTCCAAACTCATGCTCTTCTTCGTAGTGATAGGGTATTCCCTTCATGTACAGCATATTGGCAATGTTAAGTTCTGACTTTGACCTGACAAGCTCACCTTTAAGCGTTACCTGAGACGGGTCCCTGTATCTCTCGAGATTCACCTTCTTCCGGTACTGCCGTTTTTCCCATTCATCGCCGGATATCTCCGCCCCGCAGATTCTTCCCTCCACCTCTTCGGGAAGATATGATTTCGGCAGCTTTTTCAAAATATCCTGTGGAGCCATAGATTCCAGATTATCGATTAAATTCGTCAGGCATTTTTCATTTCCTTCAATTATCTTCAGCGCTTCTTCGGCAAAACGTCTGTCCTTCAGCGCCCTTACCAGTTCCGGCTTTTTTCGCCCTATGTAGCTTTCCTTCCCGTTGACCGTACAGAAATAGTATTTTCTCCCTTTCCGGTCATCCGCCTTAAGCCGCCCCTTCGGCAGCTCAGCCAGCGTTTTCTCATACTTCACACGCATTTTCCCGCATTTCAGCAACTCAGTTCTGGCATTTGATATTAACTCGTTCACCCTTTTCCTCCCTGTTCCTCATCGCCAATGGTTTTATATGATTATAATACCATATTTTAACTTTTTCAATATTTTTTGTAATATTGTATCTGGTTATGGGGTGACGGAATTTGTAAGGTGTTTGTGGGTGTTTGACCTCTTCAGTATTTCCAAGGAGTTTCGTCAAGGTCAAATTTTATGTACAGCGCCAAAAAAAGAAAAAGGTCAAGGAATTCAGCTCTCCGTCTGCTAAATATCTTGACCTTCAACCGTTGCTTTCCACTATTTCGTCGAATTTTGCCTTTACAAATGCGCGATATTCATAGCTTTTCGTCAAACCCGACGATTTACGAATTAAAAACTCTCTGACTCTCCCCCATCCTACAAATCTATCCCGTGAAAGTAAAGTCCGTTTCCGTTATAGCTGCCGTAGTGGTTTGCGTATCCGAATACTGCGGTTATGATGGATACGGCAAAATAGATTATGCCGATTACAACCAGAACTATGGCTATCACTATGAGAACCTTTGCCCAGGTCGGGATTCCCCGCTTCTTAGGCGCGGTAGGTTCGGCATAATAAGTATACGTGCTCTGAGTATCGGAGCTGCTTTCGCTGCCGGTGCCACCATCTTCGCTTCCCGTGCTGCCGCCGTCAAAGCCTGCCTGACCGGCTTCGCTGCCGTCATAGGTGTAGCTTTGGCTGCTGCCGGATGCACTGTAACCGGCTCCGGCATTTCCGCCATCTGCGCCGTAACCGCTGCCTGCGCTGTAACTCGCACTGTATCCTGCGGTGTAGCTCTGGCTGCTCTGTCCGCGGCCGTAACCGTAGCCCGGGTTCACCGGTCCGCCGTATTCAGGCTTGAGAGGGTAGTCCTTTCTTATAATCATGTAGACTATAACGCCGATAAACAGCGGCGCCAAAGCTGCCAGAAGCGCAAAGAGAATCGGGCTGCAGTCCACCCGCTTTTTCGCATCTCTATAGACGAGAACGCCTACGATAATGGGAACCGCTACTGCAACGATCATCACCACTATCAGGATTCCGAACATTATTCCCAGTCCTACCTCTAATCCTGTGTCATAATACATATGTGTTACCTCCTACCTAGGTATGTCGCCGCCTGAAAGCACGTCGTCGTACACTGCGCGGCTTCCACCGATAAACTTAGGTCTGGTTCTGGCGCATACCACGTGAGCCTCTCCTATCTTCTTGACCGAAATTCTCACGGGAACGGCCACCTTCCTGAGATGCATGCCGATGAGGGTATCGCCTATATCCATTCCGGCGTCGGCCTTTATCTCCTCCAGAGCCACAGGATCTTCCGCATTCTGGTAAACAGTCATCGCAAAGGAGCCTCCTGCGTGAAGCTGTGGAACCACGTTTACGATTTCCTGCCCCGGAAGCAGAGCTGCCCGCTCCACTATAACGGCTCTGTTAAGGTGCTCGCAGCACTGAGCCGCCAGGTAGATGCCCCGCTCTTTCAGTACCGGATAAACTCCCTCATATACGGCTTTTGCCGCATCCAGGTCAGAGCCTCTTCCGATGTTGGCTCCTTTTATCTCGCTGGATGAGCAGCCGACGATGAAGATGTCACCTTCCTTAAGATGGGTGTGCTCTATGAGCTCCGTAACCGCTGCTTTCGCCTGTTCTCTGATTTCCTCGTAAGTCAATTTCTACACCTCCCAGCTGTGCAGGTATTTCTCCTGTTCCTCAGTCAAAGTATCTATTTCGATTCCCCAGGCTGCAAGCTTTCTCCGCGCTATGAGGGAATCTATGTCTTCGCTTACATCGATGACCTTATTATCGAGATTCTTGTAGTTGTTTCTTATGTAAAGAGCCGAAAGGAACTGAACGGCAAAGCTTAGATCCATGATTTCCGCAGGATGACCGTCAGCTGCGGCTATGTTTACCAGCTTACCCTCGCCTATTACATTTACCGTATTTCCGTTCGGCAGAGTGTATTCGGTGATGTTCTTTCTCGCCTCACGTTTTGCGGTACATGCTGCCTCAAGACCTGCCATATCCACTTCGCAGTTGAAGTGACCGGCGTTTGCAAGGATTGCCCCCTTCTTCATCTTCTCCATGTGCTCAACGGTAATTGTCTTGCAGCATCCCGTTGCACTTATGAAAAAATCTCCGAGAGGTGCCGCCTCTTCCATCTTCATAACGTCGTAGCCGTCCATCCTGGCTTCTATGGCCTTTACCGGGTTGACTTCCGTAACGATAACCCTTGCCCCAAGGGCTGCCGCTCTCATGGCGATACCCCTACCGCACCAGCCGTATCCAACTACAACTACAGTCTTTGACGCGATGATGAGGTTGGTGTTTCTCATGATGCTGTCCATGGTGGACTGGCCCGTACCGTAGCGGTTATCGAAGAGATGCTTGCAGTCGGCATCGTTTACGGCAACCATAGGAAACTTCAGTATTCCCTCATCTGCCATGGCCTTAAGTCTTATGACGCCGGTGGTGGTCTCCTCGCAGCCTCCCATCACCTCTTCGCCAAGATCCGGTCTCTTGGAGTGGATGAAGCTTACCAGGTCTGCTCCGTCGTCGATTATGATGTTAGGCTTATGTTCAAGGCACATCTCAATATGCCTTTCGTATTCCTCCGGCGTGGCTCCGTGATATGCGTACACTCTGAGTCCGTCGTCGGCAAGGGCTGCCGCTATGTCGTCCTGAGTGGAAAGAGTGTTGCTTCCGGTAACCGCCATATCGGCTCCCGCTGCTGCCAGAATCTTTGAAAGGTATGCTGTCTTTGCCTCCAGGTGAACGGAAAGAGAAATCTTAAGGCCTGCAAAAGGCTTTGTCTTCGAATACTCTTCCTCAAGTCCTCTTAAAAGAGGCATGTTGTTTTTCACCCACTCTATCTTCTGATGGCCTGACGGCGCCAGGCTCATGTCTCTCACTTCGTACTGTTTCATCGGCATTACTTCCTTTCTCTGACAAAATCTTAAATCCGGCAGAATCCTATCTCCGGCAAACCGGCTGCCTACTCGACGGTTACACTCTTTGCAAGGTTTCTCGGCTTGTCGATGTCCTCGCCCTTCTCCCTTGCCACGTAGTACGCAAAGAGCTGCAGCGGCACTACGGAAAGAAGCGGCGTAACCTCGTCTGCGCACTGAGGTATGTAGATGACCTCGCTGCTTTCGGCTTCTATCTTCGTGTTTCCTTCCTTTGCTATGGATACCACGTGAGCAAAACGCGCCTTTATCTCCACGATGTTGGAATACATCTTATCAAATAGTGCATCCTGAGTAGCCAGGGCTATCACTATGGTTTCAGGCTCCATGAGGGCGATGGTTCCGTGCTTCAGTTCTCCCGCCGCAATGGCAAAGGAGTTAATATATGAAATCTCCTTGAGCTTCAGGGATCCTTCGTAGGACACGGCAGAATCCAGTCCCCTTCCGATAAAGAATACCTGAGTCCTGTTGTAGAGATGCTTTGCAAGGTCCTCGATTTCCGGAGCCTTCTCAAGAACCTTCTCCACCTTTTCCGGTATGGCCTTAAGCTCGTTCAGGATGAAGTCGTAGTATTCATCCGTAATGGTTCCTCTGAGCCGTCCGAAGTAGAGGGCTATGAGGTACATGCATATGAGCTGGGTGGTGTAGGCTTTGGTGGAGGCTACTGCTATCTCAGGGCCCGCCCAGGTGTAGAACACGTCGTCGGATTCCCTGGCTACCGAGCTTCCCACCACGTTCACCACCGAAAGGACTCTTGCACCCTTTGATTTAGCCTCCCGGAGGGCCGCCAGGGTATCAAGGGTCTCGCCGCTCTGGCTTATGGCTATGAACAAAGTGTGCTCGTCCACCAGCGGATCTCTGTATCTGAATTCCGAAGCTATGTCCACTTCGACCGTGATTTTAGCCATCTTTTCTATGGCGTATTTTCCCACCAGCCCCGCATGGTAGGCCGTTCCACAGGCGACGATGTAGATTTTGTCGTAGCTGTTAAGCTCCTCTGCGGAAATGGAAATTCCGTCCAGTTTCACGTGACCTTCATCGTCGATTCTGCGCATGAGAGTCTCCCTGATGGCCTTTGGCTGCTCGTATATTTCCTTTATGGTGAAGTGCTCGTATCCGCCCTTTTCGGCGTCCTCTATGCTCCACGTTATGTACATAGGCTCACGGTGTACTTCCCTGCCTTCGCTGTTATATATCTTCACCTGGTCAGGAGTGCAGATAACCATCTCCTGATTCTCTACCAGAAGGATTTCCTTTACGTATTTGAGGACGGCAGGAATGTCCGACGCTATGAAGTTGCGCTTTTTGCCTAGGCCTACGATGAGAGGGGCGTCCTTTCTGTATGCCACTATCTTATCCGGAGTGTCTGCGGCGATTACGCAGATGGCGTAGGCGCCTTTCAGCATTTTCACCGTGTCGCTTACGGCTTTTTCCAGGTTCTCCCCGTTTTCCATATACTTTACGCTTATGAGCTGGGCAATTACCTCGGTGTCAGTCTCGGTTATGAACTTAATGCCGTGATTTTTGGCAAGATCTTCTCTCAGCTCCACATAGTTTTCCACTATTCCGTTGTGAACTACGGCAATTTTTCCGTCCATGCTCAGGTGAGGGTGGGCGTTGATATCGGAAGGCGCACCGTGGGTGGCCCATCTGGTATGGCCTATTCCCGTAGTGCCCGTAAGGCTTTCCTCCATGAGGAGCTTTTCCAGATTCTCGATCTTTCCCTTTTTCTTTCTCACCTGCAGTCCTTTGTCCGTGAGAACCGCAATTCCTGCGGAGTCGTATCCTCTGTATTCCAGACGCTTAAGTCCGTCTACGATGATCCCTTCCGCATTTTCATATCCGGTATATCCAACTATTCCGCACATAGGCTTTCTCCTTTATCTGTACTTTTCGCTTATGAGCCGGGCAAGGCTTTCGGCCATAGGCCTTATCACCGCTTCATCCTCGCCTTCCAGCATTACCCGAACCAGAGGTTCCGTTCCCGAAGGCCTTATGAGAACTCTTCCGTTTCCGGCAAGGCTCTTTTCTATCTCCGCTATGGCCGCCTGAATTTCAGCGTCGTCTTTATATGCTTTCTTTCCCTCGTTCGTAACCTTTGCGTTTACGAGAACCTGAGGGAAGATCTCGATTTCTCCTGCAAGTTCGGACATCTTCTTTCCCGATGAATAGAGAGCTTTCACCAGCTCCAGAGACGACAGGACTCCGTCTCCCGTTGTAGTCCTGTCCAGGAATATGATGTGGCCCGACTGCTCTCCTCCTATGGCGCAGCCTGTCTTTCTCATGGATTCCAGAACGTATCTGTCGCCCACTCCCGTCACGTCCACCTCTGCTCCCAGGGTTTCCTTTACGAACTTGTGAAAGCCGATGTTGCTCATAACCGTTGCAGTAACCCGGTTTTCCGCAAGACGACCCTCGTCCTTCATCATCTTTGCGCAGATGCAGATGGTTCTGTCTCCGTCCACCACGTTTCCCTTTTCGTCGGCGGCGATGAGCCTGTCCGCATCACCGTCAAAGGCAAGACCTATGTCCGCCCCCGTTTCCTTCACCCTTTCGCAAAGTTTCTCAGGATGGGTGGATCCTATGTTGTCGTTTATGTTTATTCCGTCAGGTTCCGCTCCTATTACGGTAATCTCAGCTCCGAGAGCCGTGTACACCGCAGGAGCCACTATGTAGGATGCGCCGTTGGCACAGTCAAGAACTATCTTCTTTCCCGTAAGGTTTATGTCTGCCGATTCCACCAGAAAGTCTATGTAGAGGTCGGTAGCTTCCCGGGAGGCGTCTATCCTTACGCCCATCTTCTCACCTGAAGCAACTTCCGCCTCATAGCCTTTTTCCAGGATTTCCTCTATCTCAGCTTCGACTGAATCGTCAAGCTTAAATCCGTCTCCCTTAAAGAATTTTATTCCGTTGTATTCAAAAGGGTTATGAGACGCCGAAATCACCGCTCCGGCTGCGGCCTCATAATGGCGGGCCAGATATGCCACCGCAGGGGTAGGAATAACTCCTGCGCTTATGACGTCTCCTCCTGCCGAGAGGATTCCCGCAGTCAGCGCCGCCTCCAGCATGTCTCCCGAAATTCTCGTATCCCTTCCTACCACAAAGACTGGTCTTTCGTGTTCCTTTCCCAGAATTGCAGCTCCTGCCTGCCCCAGCCTGAAGGCAAGCTGGGGAGTCAGCTCAGTGCCTGCCACTCCTCTTACGCCGTCTGTTCCAAAATGCTTTCCCATTTATATCTGTGTCTCCTCAGTTTCATTATTTAGGCTTCATGGCCTACTCCGCTGTAACGGTAACCGTGCCCGGATTTACCGATACGGTTATCCCGCTCTTTGAGCAGACTGCCTTTACGCTCACCTGCTGGCTTTGTCCCGGCTGCAATCCCGAAACATCCACGGAGAGGCTGACGTCGCTTTCCCTGAATGCTTCCATTTCATCCTTTGGCCCGCGGACGGTAACCTGGACGGACTCATCAGCCAGGGCGTATGAAATTCCTTCCTCAGCCCCCTCAAAGGTTATCTCTGATGCCGCGGCGCTGAACGTCTTTTCCGTTTCCTCGCCCGTATCTCCCTCCACGGTAACCGTCAAAGTCAGCTTTTCGTTTTTGTCCGAAAGATAGACTCCCTCAGGAAGCAGAGGCACTATCTCTATTTCAGCTTCCTCGGTAACATTCGAAATATCGATTATCTCTGTATCTATGGAGTCTATTTTCTTAAGATCTCCAACACTTCCTGCGATTACCACTTCATCTGGCGCAGTCCACGTCTTATCCGCCGCGTTTTCCGAATTATCTTCAACGCGGACGTTAAGATCCACCGTCTTATCGTGAGTCAAAACTGATGCGACCGTAACGGAAGCTGGAGTTATCTTCACGTTTTCCACCTGGGCTCCCGAATCGTCTACAGGAACCAGAGTGATGGATTCCGAAGTCTCATTTTCCGAAACCTTCGTTATGTCCACAGTTCCCCTTGCCGATTCAACCTTGTTCACGAGAGACCTCGCTCCTCGTATCTCCACTTCCTCCTGGCTTACGGACAGAGTCTTAGGTTCGCTGTCGTCCTGAGTCTGGCCGGAATATACGATTTCCACCCCTACGGTTCTGGTCTCTATCTTCTCGACTTCGACCACCAGCTTGCTTATGGATTTCTGCTGTATCTCTATGCCGTCGGGAACGTGAATATCTATGGTGAACTCGTTTTCACCTTCAAGAGCGTTGGAAAGATCCACTACGGCTCTTATTTCGTCCGACCTCAGCTGGCTTATATCGGACCTGCTTCCCGAAAGAACCAGATCCAGATACTCCGCGCTGACCTTGCTCACCGCCAGGCCTTCGTTTTCCAGAACTTCGGTGTTGGAAAGGCTTATAGGTATGTTTCTGAATTTCGATTCGGCGGGAGGATTGATGGATCCGATTACGTAGGCCCATATCAGTGCCGCCACCACTATTGATATGGCCATGTTGACCTTCTTATTTTCAAACATCTCTGTTCCTCCCCAGCTTGCCCACTATCCGGCTCAATCCCGAAACTTCCTCAGAAACTGCGGGAATGTAGAGATTGAGGAGCAGTTTTTCGACCATTTTGGCGTCGAGGAACCTGGTGAGTTTTCCCGATACCGCGTAGGAAATGACCCCCGTCTCCTCGCTGACTATGAGAGTTATGGCGTCGGAGTTTTCCGTAATTCCTATGCCTGCCCTGTGCCTGGTTCCAAGAGCCTTGTTAAGCTCCTTATCCTCCGTGAGAGGAAGAACACATCCGGCAGCGTAGACTTTGTCCCCTCTGATGATAACCGCGCCGTCGTGAAGGGGAGCACCCTCATAAAATATGTTTCCCAGAAGCTGGGCGGATATATCTCCGTTTATCTCTGTTCCCGTCTCGGCTATGTCCGTAAGGGAAACCTCTTTTTCTATAACTATGAGAGCTCCCGTTCTCGTCTCGGAAAATCCGGTAAGAGCCTTTACAAACTCGTCAGTTATGTGCTTTGCCTTCGCCTTGTCAACCTGTCCGAACGGAGCCTTTACAATTTTGTTTCTTCCCACGTATTCCAGGCCTCTTCTGAGCTCCGGCTGAAAGATTACGACCAGAGCTATGATACCTATGCTCATGAAGGTCTTAAGGAGCCAGTTAAGGGTGTAAAGGTGGAGGAGATCCGATAAAAAAAAGACAACCAAAAGCACCAGCAGACCTTTAACCAGCTGCTGTGCCCTGGTTTCCTGAATAAATCCCAATATCTTATATATGATAAAAGCGACTACTGCAATATCGAGAATGTCAAATACGCCGATACTGGAGACTATGTTGTTAAAAAAATCGCTCACATCGCCACTTCCTTCCAATGAATTACCGATTTAATTGTAACAAATTTGCGTCTCCTTTTCAATGGTAAGGCAGATGTGTTTTAGGTGAAGAATGGCAGGTGTCGCCGAAATTTTCGCAAAATAATTTTCCCAAAATTTAAAAACCATTCCCTATTTAACCTTTTTTCATGAATTTCTTGAAATCATGCTTCCCATGGCGTAAATTTAATGTATTAACGAAAAATCCACGGAGGGCAACGATATATGGAATTTGCAAAGACTGTAACCCTTAAAGATAATAGCGAATGTCTCATCAGAAACACCGAGGCCGCAGACGCCCAGGCTGTTCTCGACATCTTTCTTCTGACCCACGAGCAGACAGACTTTCTGGCATCATACAGAGATGAAGCGACCTTCGACGCAGACTTTGAAAAAAAGTTTCTGGCGGGTAAGAAAAACTCGGAAAGGGAAGTCTACCTATGCGCCGTTTTAGACGGGAAAATCGTCGGAACTGCCAGCGTAGACGGCATAGGACCTAGCAAAGTCAGCCACCGGTGTGAACTGGGAATCGCCATAGATGAAAAATTCTGGGGCATGGGAATAGGCCGGGCTCTGATTACCGCCTGCATAGAATGCGCAAAATCTGCCGGATATTCCCAGGTGGAGCTTGAGGTGGTGCGGGAAAACGAAAACGCCATAGCCCTATACAGCAGCATGGGCTTTACAGAATTCGGGCGCAACCCTAGGGGTTTCCTTTCGCGCACGCAGGGCTTTCAGGAACTGATTTCCATGCGTCTTGAACTGGGCTGAGACAAAGCCGGCTGCGCTTAAAATCCGCAGCCGGCCTCTTTTATGCCGTTCACATTCGGTTTTATTATCTTCCGATTCAATAGTTTCAAATCAATAATTCGGAACCAGCAGTCCGTAATCTCCGTCGTCTCTTCTGTAAACCACGTTGATGCTGTCCGATTCCATGTTCAGGAATACGAAGAAGTCATGCTGAAGCATCTCCATTTCCAGAATAGCCTCCTCGGTATCCATAGGTCTCAAGTCGAACTTCTTCGTCTTTACTATTTCGCCGTCCGTAGCAGCCTCTTCAGCTTCGAACTGCGGAATAGCCTCAAACCTTACCGATTTATTATCGTTATACCGTTTCTGGAGCTTGCCCTTGAACTTGGACATCTGGCTCGCCAGCTTATCTATGGATTTATCCACTGCCTCGTAGATGTCGTCCGCCCTCTGCTCCGTCCTGAATACGGCTCCCTTGGCGTTTATGGTCGCCTCCAGTTTATTCTTTCCTTTCTCGTGAGATAAAATCACGTTAGCAGCAATGTCATCGGAAAAATACTTTCCAAGCTTATCAAACTTCTTCTCAATAGTCTCTTCCAACTTGTCATAAGTTCTGAAATTTTTTCCAACGATAGTAACCTTCATATGATGGCCTCCTTACTCGCTCCGCTTACAAACGTCCGGTCATCACGGATCTTCCACCGGGACTTTCGGACCACGGTGCGTCTTTTAGTTAGCTACAGTGTACCACATTTTTTCAGAAAAGTCACTACTATAATAAATCTTCACAGGAAAAACTTATTTTGCCCCTCGTTTGCCATAAGCTTCCCTTTCATCTATTTCAGGCAAACAGAGTTTGCCATAAGCGCCGTTTAATGACTGTCACGGCCTTGGCAAACTTTTTGTCGAAGAATCTGTATTCACCGTATTTTTGAAAACCGAAGAATCTATGCTAAGTTGATTTAACATATTATGGATTGCGGGTATGACGAGCATCGATGCGGTTTTGGGTCTTAATCAAAATCTGCCGTTTCCCAAAACCCGGTTTTGGGTTTTATCAGAAAAGTGGATTTTCCCAATAACCATGCGTCAGTGCTTGCGCCTACATCTAAGCCGCATGTCACTCGGAGTTTTGGGAAATAAAAAAACGATACGATTTCCCGATAACTTTTGGGATTTCACATCGTTTTACATATCTGATTATTAAAGTGCGTTATTGGCAAATTGGCATTTTTAGCTGAAACCCACTAACCGGTTAGCGGGAAATCGCCGTAATACCGCATAAAACCAAAACTCACGTTCTTTGCCTCACACTGTGCCTGCTATCGCACACCTCCCCCTAATCCATCACCAGTATGGTTATGAGCGCGATTACGCAGAGGATTGCCAGCACGTGGACCATCTCGCCGATGGACCGGGCGTTTTCTTCCTTTGTGTCAGAGGTCCTGAGGCCGAACACTCTGCCCGGCGACCTTAAGGCGTCCCCCACCGAGCGGTAGAAGTTGTCGAATATGACGGCGTATTTTGCAAAGAACAGGTGTACCACATCCGACAGGGCGAAGATCCCGCGGTAGAGGGTGATTCTGTAGAACCTGTCAACGTCCAGATTGATTCCTTCGTGAGGTGCCATGAACTTTCTGAGCAATACAAACGGCACGGTGGCTCCGGCGAAGAGCCCTATGTATTCTAAAACGTGATCCGGCGCAAACAGGTGGGATGCATCCATTGAAAGCATGTCATAGCATATCTCCGGTCTGATTCCTGTTATCACCACCAGAACCGTCGCCGCCGCCATGGCGAAAATCTTATAGGCGGGCACGCGCACCGGCGTGGCCGATGTCGACACACATCCAGGCTTGTCCGATGCAGACTCACGGTCCGGCGCAGACGATACAGATACGCGCTCCGGCCCGGCACTTGAAGGCAGCTCCTTTTCCGGCTTCTTTATAAATACGAAGTAGTTTATCTTCATGGTTATGGAAAGCCACGTGCCCACACCCGCCATGGTGACAAGGATGTATGACATGTCAAAGCCTCCGGCGTGAAGGGCGTCCATGATGAGGGCTTTGCTGGCAAAGCCTGAAAAGTACGGAACTCCCGCTATTGCAAAGGACGCAATGAAGGCGCAGACGGCGGTAACCGGCATCTTCCGCACGAGGCCGCCCATGTCGGTTATGTACCTGAGTCCCAGAGCGATGAAAATATTTCCCGCCGCCATGAGCAGAACGCCCTTATACAGGATGTTGAAGGCGGCGTGCATTGCCGCTCCTGCCGCTCCGACATCTCCTCCTGCTGCAAGACCTGCCACCATCATGGCAACCTGGCTGACGATATGGTACGAAAGGAGCTTTCTGAGATCGTTTTCTATAAGGGCCATACAGGCCGCGAGGACAGCAGTCACTGCGGCGAAGATGACCAGCCACTCTGTTCCCGCGAAAAACCTTATCATCGCGTATACGGCAACCTTTGTGGTGTATGAACCCATGAAAAGCTGGGATTCAGGCGTGGCCTGAGGATATGAATCGGCCACCCACGTGTGAAACGGCGGAAGAGCGCAGTTTACGCCTATGCCGATGAACATGAGCCAATATGGCAGGCTGTCCGTATCTGTAACGGGGCCTACCGCCGCCGTAATGCCTGCCGGAAGGAGCATGACTCCGGCAAGGAGCATGTTGCCGCCGAACAGGTGCATCACCATGTATCTGTATGACGACCTCCTTGCGTCGGGGCCGTTACCCCGAAACACCATATATATGGAAGCTACTGCCATGACCTCCCAGAAGATGATGAAGGTGAGCATGTTACCTGCAAAAACTGTCATAAGGGCGCTTCCCGCGTACACGGCGGAAGCCGCCTTCTCTCCCCGTCTGCCTTTGTCCATGGAATACACAGAACCGATGACGCCGATTATCGCGAACACCAGTCCGAAGAACCACGATATTTCGTCGCAGACAAAAAGTGAAAGCTTTAAATCTCCCGCAAAAGGAACCTCGAGGGAAATGCTTTTGTCCATTCCAATGAGGGCGGCAAGAGCCGCCAGAGCTCCCAGAGGGAGAAGGTACCTTGAAGCAGATTTTGGCATAATTGCGATAACCGCTCCTGCCAGTATGAGAACTATTCCGGGGTGAGTAATAACGTTAATAAAATCAGTCACCGTCTTCACCTCCCTCGTCCTCGTGGACTATGCCGGGGATGTCGGAAAGATCCCGGATGTCCTTATCGGCATCGGAGTCAGCGCCCACGGAGGTCCCATCCTCAGAAATGCCGCTTAAGTAAGCTCTGTCCAGCTCCCCGTATTTTTTCTCGTAATAGTCCCCGTCCCTGTGGGCTATTCCGTAAAGGAGAACCTTTGCTATGAATATGAGAATACCGGAGGCCAGAATTCCGTACATGAAGTATTTTAAAAGTATCATATTCCACCTCCGTACACAGACGATGCGGCAGCCCCTGCGAAAGCGTAGAAGTGAGCGCCGAAGTCAGGGAAGAATCCCATGACGAAGGCAAGAGCAAGAGCCGCCAGAAGAGGAATCAGCATCAGCTTTGACGCCTCGCCCCGGTTTCCCGGGCCGTAAGTCAGATATTCCTCCCGGACCTTTGTTCCCGCGAAGGCTATATAGGAAACCGGTATCAGGTACGCCAGACTGAGAAGTGCGCTGGCAACCAGAATAAGCGCGAACACCGGCTG
The DNA here is from genome assembly GCA_949292945.1 of uncultured Bacillota bacterium. Classification (GTDB taxonomy): domain Bacteria; phylum Bacillota; class Clostridia; order Peptostreptococcales; family Anaerovoracaceae; genus Avanaerovorax. The sequence goes on from CASFAX010000029.1 coordinate 13,699, forward strand.
CCCCGCCTGTCTTGCTCCCTCCATAATGGTCATCTTGGAGAGAAAGCCCGGAAGGAACGGAAGTCCCGCTATTCCCAGCGAAGCTGCGGTAAAGGCCGCCATGGTCACCGGCATCCTTCTTCCGATTCCCCGCATCTCCGTAATGTCAGCCTTGTGAGCCGTAACGAAAATCGCGCCGGCGCACATGAACAGGGTTATCTTCAGAAATGCGTGGGCCACCATGTGGTACATGGCTCCCGTCATTCCCGCAGGAGTCAGGAGACAGACTCCCATGACTATGTATGAAAGCTGCCCCACCGTTGAAAACGCCAGCCTTGCCTTGAGATTGGTCTTCTGAATGGCGATAAGGGACGACAGTATCACCGTAAATCCTGCAAGCCAGAGAAGTATTTCAGCACCCCTGCACTCCGAAAGAAGCCCCGGCCCGAATGTATAGCAGACAAGCCTTATGACGCAGAACGCACCGGCCTTTACTACTGCTACGGCGTGAAGAAGGGCGCTTACGGGAGTAGGAGCTACCATGGCCGCAGGAAGCCAGCTGTGAAGGGGCATTACGCCTGCTTTGACAGCTCCCGCGGATACCATGAGCAGGAAAATTCCCAGAACGAGCATCCTGTCGGCGCCTGCAAAATCTACAAACCCTCCCGGAATAAAGGTCAGAGTTCCGCAGGTGGCATACACGTACACCATTCCCGCAAAGAAAAGCTGTCCGCTCACCAGGGTGTAAATCAGGTACTTTCTTCCCGAGTACTTTCCCTTAACGTCCCTGTAGTGGACTACCAGAGGGTATGTGGAAACCGTAAGTATTTCGTAAAAAATGAAGAATGTGAGAAGGTCTGCGGCAAAACACACGCCCATGGCTCCACACAGGCATCCTGCAAAGGCTGCAAAGTACCCCGTCTGGTTTTTTTCGCCGTGGCCTCTCATGTATCCTATGGAGTAAAAGGACGTTATCACCCAGAGGCTGCTTGCGATGCAGGCAAATATCATCCCTGCGCTGTCCGCCTTAAAGGACAGAGTCAGCCCGTCGGCAATCTCCATGACCGTAAGGGCTACTTCCCGTCCCTCCAGGGCTTCCGGAACCAGTGAGAACACGCATGCGGCCATAGCAAAAGCTGCTGCTAGGGTGACAGCTTCCCTCACGTTTCTGTGAACGTGATTTCCTATCATCAGTATTATAATTCCCGCTGCTGCCGGAATAAGTACGGCTGCAAGGAGAACGGCCTGAAGAAAAGCTCCGCTCACCTAGACCACCTCCCTTATGGCAGGCCCCAGAATCTCCACGAGCTGGGCGTTGAAAAGTCCCGCAAGTATGATCCCCAGAGCGCTGACTATTACGGCAAACAGCATTGCAGGCGGAATTTCGAGCCTTCCTCTGTAACCTTCCTTCGTTGCCGCTGTCTCCCTGAAAGGTACGTTGTCGCGTTCCGCCTTCTTCTCCGCTTTGACGGCAAGCTTTGCTCCTATACCCTTTGAGCCCTCTGCGACCTTTTTGTTCATGAACATGTTCTCAAAGAGCCTGAAGAAGTACACGGCGTTTAAAAGGCTGCTTAAGACCAGAACCAGTATGAATACGTAGTCTCCCATGTTGGCCGCGCCCAGGGCCAGGCACCACTTGCTGAAAAATCCCGCAAGAGGCGGCACTCCCACCATAGAAAGGGCTGCGATTACTATGGCAGCACAGGTCACAGGCATCTTCCTGTAAATCTGGCCGAACCTTTCCATGGCCGTCTCGCCGTATATGTACCTGATGGCGCCGGAGCAGAAGAAGAGACAGCTCTTCATCATGGAGTGACCTATTATGTGAATCACAGCTCCCATGAGACCGTAGTATCCGGTTATAGCTATACCCATTCCCACGTATCCTATCTGGGCTATGCTGGAGTAGGCCAGCATGCTGCGAAAATCCGTCTGGCGTATGGCCTTAAGGGATCCGTATATCATGCCGAGGGCCGACATTATACCCACTACCACCAGGAACCGCTCCACGTAATGGGTGTTGGCGTTGAACACGTAGAAGAAAAATCTCAGCATGGCGTAGGCAGGAACCTTTCCCATAACTCCCGCAATGAGAGGAGCCGCGCCGGGATGGGCGTTTGTATAGGCGGCAGGCTGCCAGCCGTGAAGGGGAAAGAGAGCCATCTTTATGCCAAAGCCCACCACGAAGAAAGCCATTGCGACCATGGTGGTTCCCGAACTTAAAACAGGCCCCACGAGTCCCGACATGTCGTACATGTTCAGAGTTCCCGTCTCTCCGTATATAAATGCTATTCCAAGGAGGTAAAAGGACGCACCTATGGTTCCGATCATGAGGTATCTGAATGCGGACAGAACCCCTTTGTCCCCGCCCATGGCTATGAGAGCGTATCCCGAAAGAGATGTTATTTCCAGGAACACGTAGAGGTTGAAAACGTCTCCCGTTGAAGTCATGCCAAGAAGCCCGCATATTAGAAGGGACAGAACCGAGTAGTAGCCGAAACTTCTGAAACGGCTCTTTCCGCGGAAAAACGGCCAGCTGTATATGGTGCTGACAAAACCCGTTCCGCTTATCAGAATCAGGAGCACGGCGCTTAACGCGTCCAAGGAGAACTCTATGCCGAAAGGCGGTTCCCATCCTCCAAAGTGGTAGCTGATTTTGCCCACGTCCATTATCCTGTAAAGCTGAACTACCGAAAGGACAAAGGATGCGCCTGCAAAAAATATGACCGTCAGCCTTCCCGCCCTTCTGCTGAAATATGAAACGACAGGGCAGAAAAGGGCTCCCGCCAGAGGCAGCAGCACCACCATAACGGGCAGGTTGTTCATAATAATCCTACTCATCGGCTTCCTCCCCATTTTCCACTTCTATGATGTCCTCTTCCTCGATGGAGCCGAACTTCTCCTTGATTCGCATAAGAAGGGCAAGACCCACTCCGCTGGTTCCAAGGCTTACGACTATGGCCGTAAGCATGAGGGCGTGAGGCAGAGGATTGACGTAGTCGTCTGCCCCTTCAGCTCCCTCCATGGCCACCGGTATGGTGCCTCCGTCCTTTTCGCCGAGGCAGAGGAAGAAGAATATTACAGCCACCTGCATTATGTTCATGCAGATGAGCTTCTTCATGTAGTTTCCGCATACTGCCATTCCGAACATGCCGAGAAAGAACAGTATGACCGTAAGCATGTATATTCCCTTTTCCGCGAGAAAAATGTTAACTGCGTCCATTTAGACTGTTCCTTTCGACTACCGCTTCCAGAATGGTTATTATGGTCGCCATTACCCCTATGGTGACTCCCGTCTCTATCATGAGAATTCCCGTGGCATGAAGCTCCGCTCCGTGTTCCGCCGAAAACGGCAGAGCCTCGTACTCCAGGAATCTTCCGCCGTTTATCATGCAGAGGAATCCCGTAAGGAAGTATATGAAAACACCGCAGGCCGCGACGCACACGGAAAAGTGCTGGGTGATTCGGAATTTGTTCTTCCCCAGGTCCGCAAACATTATGTAAAGCATAAACGCCATGGCAAGGAGAGCTCCCGCCTGAAATCCTCCGCCCAGGGAAACCTCCCCGTGCATGAGAACGTAAAAGGCGTAGACTATGATTACGGGAATGAGGATAGGCATTATTACCTTTACCTCAAAGCCTCCGAAGTTTTCGTCCTTTCTGAATATCCCCGCGTCCCAGTGCCTCTTCAGCCTGTTTGATAAAATCATGGCAACGGACACTCCCGCCAGGAACATTACCGTGGTCTCAAGGAGGGTGTCAAAGCCTCTGAAATCGGCCAGAACTCCCGTCACCAGGTTTGGCGAGTGGGTCAGCTCCGGCCCCTCCTCTATGTAGTAGTCGGAAACGTGTCTGTTAGGCGCTGAATCGGGATTCCCTATGACCGGCAGCCTGTCCACGATGGTGAACATGAGCCCTACCAGAACCATGAGCAGCACGATTCCCACGATTTTAAAGACCGACTTCTCTCTGAGCCTTTTGCTTCTGCCGCCGTTCATCACTTGCACCACCTGTCAGTCGTCCTTAGGGATACGACAAAATACGTAGTGGAGATTACTCCTATGACGGCCTCGGTAAACGCCACGTCCGGCGCGCCCACCATGATGTAGAGCACCATGGCGCAAAAGCTGAAGGCGCAGTAGATTATGGACGATGAGAGAAGATCTTTGTCCAAAATGATTACTATGGTAATCGCTATGAGAAACAGAAGAAGCACCGCTTCGATAAGTAATATATCCATCTATTCCGTCCTTTCTTTTTTGCCCGCAGTTTCGGCCTCCCCGGCCCTTAAAGCCGATTTTCCGATGAGATGAGTTCCCACCGGATTTGCTATCATCACAGCAATTATTATGAGAATTATCTTTGCCGAAACCAGATCCAGGCCCTGAAAGATTATAAGTCCTATGCACGTAAAGGCGATTCCCACAGTCTCCCCTACGCTGGAAGCGTGAAGCCTTGAGAGAAAGTCGGGAAACCTGAGAATGCCAAGGGCGGACAGGAACATGAAGATAAATCCCGCGCCCATAAATACGGCAGCAAACACCATCCTTACAGTGGATATGTCATTCATTTTTAATTTCCTCCTCGTCCTTTTCGCTTACGTCAAGTCTCGCTCCCAGATACCTTGCGATTATCACCGTGCTGAGAAAGCCCAGTATTCCGTATGAAAGAGCTATATCAACGTACATGTCCTGCCTTCCGCTGGCAAAGCCCACAAAGAGAAGTATGACTATGACGTTTATTCCTATGGCGAATATTCCGTTAAGCCTGTCGAATACTCCCGGCCCCTTAAACACCCTTATGAGCATCATGCCGACTATCACTATGACGCCCCAGAAGAGAAACTTGAAAAAAACGTCCATCAGCACTTCACTCCTTTCCGGTCTTCGCCGTAAAGCCACGCTATCTTTCTCATCATTTCACCCTGCAAGAGTCCCTCCGCAGCTCCGTCAGTCAGTGCATGAACGAGGAATTCATCGTCGTCCGAAACATCCACCGTCACCGTTCCCGGAGTCAGGATAATGGAATTTATCAGCATAACCGTAGCCGATGGATTCTCAAACCCGCACCTGAACCGTACCAGCTGAGGAGAAATATGCTTATTTGACAAAATGGCCCGGCACACGTCGATGGCGGAAAAGAATATCTCTTTTATAAGCCATAGCAGGTAGAGGAAAAGTCTCAGCGGATTCACCAACATGACAAAATAGGACCTTTCGCCCCTTCTCACCTTCATTATAGGCAGACATATAAAAGCAACCACCATGGAGCACACCGCCCCGGATATGATAAATTTCGCCTCAAACCTGCCCGAAAGTATAAGCCACAGAAAAAAAAGCAGGGCTGAGGTGCAAATCCATCTTTTCGCCATAACCTTGACCTTTCTAAAAAAACCGGTGCAAGTGGTTTCATAGAGCCTTTCCGCACCGGTCAAACTTATCTGTTAAAATTTTCACCCATGTATACAGTTTACATGAATTTGAGTTTTCTGTCAACTGGCTAACTTCCCTCATTTCCTCACTTCGCTCAGGTAAGTAACAGTAAACGTGCTGTTTTCCTCCATGAGCTCGAAAAGCTTTTCGTACTGACCGGCTTCACCTTTTGAGGACTGAAGGCTTTCGGAAAGTCCCAGCAGTGCATCGAGGAGAGTCGTTTCCTCCTTATACTCCATTACGTGGACGTCGCAGTCTGCAAGGTCGTACTCGTCGCTCATATCCGCATAGGCCTCGTCAAGATCTCCTACAGCATCGATGAGCCCGTTTTCAAGAGCCTGACCTGCGGTGTACACTCTGCCGTCTGCCAGCTTCCTCACCTCATCGTCTGTCATGTCTCTTCCTTCCGCAACGACGCTTACGAATCTGTCAAAGGCGTCATCCACCAGGCCCTGGTATATGGCTTTCTGCTCGTCGGTCAGAGGCTGGGTTGAATCGCCCATTCCCTTGTTCTTTCCCGACGTGATGTTTATGGCCTTTATTCCCAGGTTCTCCAGGAGCTCAGAGAAGTCGTAAACCGTTCCCACGATTACTCCGATAGATCCTGTCCAGCAGTTTTCGTTGGCGTAAATCCTGTCCGCTCCCGCTGCAACGTAGTATCCGCCCGATGCTGCCATATCGCCCATATATACGTAAACGGGGTTTTCCGTGTACTCCTGATAGTTTTTCAGGGCCTTGTACACCTCCGACGTTGCATACACGCTGCCTCCCGGAGAATCGATGTACAGCATTATGCCTTTGTTGAACTCGTCGTAGGTAAGAGCTTCTATTCTGTCCATAATCCAGCTCTGGCTGTATCCGTCGCCGCTGGTGCCGTCGGTTATGGTTCCTTCGAGATGAAGCTCCGCAATGTAGTCGCTGTCGTAGATATACGTTTCCTCATCTTCCGGATACAGGAATCCCGATACCGCTCTTTCGCAGGATACTCCTGCTATGACTACCACTATAGCGATGATGAGAAAAATAACCAGGCCTTTTTTCCAGCCTCCCGATTTCCTTCCTCCCGGGCCCTCTGAAGAAGATGCGTAAGCAACGCGGGGCGCTCCTTCCGGTTTTTCAGCCGTATATCCGGGCTTTGGCTCCCCGCCGGCGTCCTGCCGTCCGGCTGTGCTGTTTGCTTCCTTTGTCCCTTCCGCTCCGCCTTTGTCGTAGGTGTATACCGTCTTGACGCCGTCAGGCCCGGACTTCTTTTCTTTCATATTCATGTCATCCATACGAGAGAAAGCTCCTTTTCCTACTGAAAGTCCTCTATCTTCGAAATTCTGTCAAAAGCTTCCTTCAGCTTGTCAACGCCCACGGTGCAGGCTATACGCACGTAACCTTCTCCGCACTTTCCGAAGGCGTTTCCAGGAAGCATGAGAACGTGGGCCTCCTTAAGGATAAGGTCGCACGCCTGAACCGACGTAAGCCCCGTCTTCTTTATGTTCATGAAGAGATAGAAGCTTCCCTTCGGAGGATAGATTACGGAAAGCTTAGGTATTTCATTTATCCTTTCAGCCGCGTAAAACATCCTCTTTCTGTACTCTTCTATCATCGGCGGCTGGATTATGTCGCGGTTTCTCAGGGCGTATATTGCCGCTCTCTGAGAGATGGACGGGGCGGTAAACACCACGTTTTCGTTTATCTGCTGTATGATCTGTATTATGTAATCGGGAGCTATGATGTTTCCTATTCTCCATCCCGTCATGGTGAAGTTCTTGGAGAACGAGTTTATCACTATGGTTCTCTCCTTCAT
>CASFAX010000030.1 GCA_949292945.1 uncultured Bacillota bacterium
AATCGTACCACGATAGCCTCTGAAATGATAGCTGCCATGCTACTATGAGCAGCAGACTTTGGTAAAACCGAGTATATCCGTGCTAGTGAACAGATGAAACCAGCGATAATCCGAGCACGCCCCGAGCACGAGGCTGCCCGAGCACGTCCCGAGCACACCAGGCCACACAAGGGCGGAAATGGACTTCGGGGCACTTTATCCGTTTATCGCAAATTCATCATTTTGAAGAAATTTGCAATACGCTTTTTATCGTAAAACTGGTTAAAACTGGCGATTTAACGATAACTGAAGTTGCTGGCAGGCGTTATATAGCGAAGGTAGTTATTGCAGCATTACCGGATTTTGCAGATTTTGCGCGAAAAATGTTATCGTTAAAATCGTTAAATTTCTTTATTTGCTATAAAACGGTGAAAACTGCTGGCGCTTCCGGCACCGCCATTTGAGCGGTCCAACGCACGCCCTCACCCGCACCCCGAGAAACCTTAATTAATCTTAATTTTTGCGTTACAGTATCGACAAAACCCCTGTTTGATAGTAAAATACTTAGGCTGATGCTTAAAACAGGGGGATTAATAAAGTATGAGAAGTGACAGATATAAAAAGGGATACAGCGGTGACGGGAAGAAGCGGGGCAGGTTTGCGGCCTTTACCAGAAAGTGGGCCGTGCTTTACGCTCTCATTACCGTTGCGGTAGTTGCATTTGTGCTGTATGCAGATATACTCGATATAAAGACATTGCTCATAGGACTGGCTGTAATAGCGGTGCTGTTTCTCATCACCTTTCCGGCCATGTTCTTCAGGAGCTTTAAGAATACCAGAAGGATTTTGTGTTTCGTCCTTTCAGTTATCGTTACGGCAGGTTACGGTCTCGGATCTTTCTACTTGGGAGCGACGCTGGGATTTTTCTCCAGCATTACCAGCGTAGGCGCTACAGTGGAGGACTACTACGTACTCGTCAGAGACGATGATGAGTATAACCATCTGAAGGATATAGAGGGGCAGACCGTGGTAACCTATGAAAACGGAGACGGATTTGCGCAGGCTGAGGATAAGCTGGCAGAAGAGGTGAGCGTAAGCTTTGTGAAGTCGGAAAGCCTCTCCGATGCCACGGACGGCCTGATGTCAGGGGAAAACGATGTCATATTCATAAACGCAGCCAATTACACGACCACGGTCGACGATAATCAGGTGTTCGAGGACTCCACCAAGGTTCTCGAAAAGATAAGGGTGCGCCTTGAGACCGAGGATCTGTCAAAACGCGTAAACGTGACGAAGAAGCCGTTTAACGTATATATAAGCGGGCTGGATGTAAGCGGTGACATAGGCGTTCAGTCCAGATCTGACGTAAACATGATAGCGACGGTAAACCCGGAGACAAAGACGATTCTCCTCACATCCATTCCTAGGGACTACTATGTGGAGTTTCCTAATCAGGGAGGAGCGTGGGACAAGCTTACCCACAGCGGCATATATGGCATAGACGACACCATCGCTGCTGCGGAAAAGCTGACCGGGCTGGAGATGAACTATTACGCAAAAGTCAACTACACCACGGTAGAGACTCTTGTTGACGCCATAGGAGGAATAACCGTTCACTCCGATTATACATTCGTCACCCACGGCATGAACGTGTACTATCAGTTCTACGAGGGTGAGAATCAGCTGAACGGATCCCAGGCGCTGGCCTTTGCCAGGGAAAGAAAGTCGTTCCCGGACGGAGACCTTCAGAGAAACAGGAATCAGCAGGAGGTTCTGAAGGCCATACTGGACAAGGTGCTTTCAAGCTCCACACTGCTGACAAAGTATACATCCATACTGGATTCCATCAAGGACAACGTGGAGCTGAACATGTCCGCAAACGACATTAAGGCCCTCGTGAAGATGCAGCTTAAGGACATGTCGGGATGGGATATAAAGACGCAGAGCATCATAGGACCGTCGGGATATGAGCCGAGCTACGCGGCAGGAGGCCTTTACGCATCCGTGGTCCTTCAGGATCAGGACAGCATAGATGAGGCGGTGAACAACATAAAGCGCACCATGGGAATTGAGGTGCCGGAGGACGACGAAGCTTCCGGCGATGCCGGTTCGTCGGGCGATGCTTCCGGGCTGGCTGCTGCATAGGGATCTGCGGCACAGGATTGAGAGCCTCCGGGCGGTCAGGACAATTTCGGCTTTAAGCGTCCTTTACGCGCCCTGCGGGCAAAAATGAGTTGACAGGAGCGGGCCTTGCGTGTATACTTAATGAGCAACTTTATGATTATTTATAGCAGAGCTGGAGTTTCCGGCTCTGAATTTTGAGTTTAAACGGAGGATGATTTAATGAGAGTTAAGGTAACACTTGCCTGCACAGAGTGCAAGCAGAGAAACTATAACACCATGAAAAACAAGAAGAACGACCCGGATCGTCTCGAGCTTAAGAAGTACTGCAAATTCTGCAGAAAAGAGACTCTCCATAAAGAGACTAAATAAGGAGGCTCTGTAATGGCTAATAATAACGCTCAGGCAAAGAAAGACCCTAAGAAGCGTACCAGCGCCAAGGAGTACTTCAGAGGCGTAAAGCAGGAAATGGGAAAGGTAATCTGGCCTACGAAGAAAGAGCTGGGCTCCTTTACCGTTGTAGTAATCGCAACATGCGCCGTTTTCGCACTGGGATACTGGCTCATAGATACCGGTGTTTTAGCTGCTCTTAAAGGCGTGCTTAATATTACACTTGACTAAGCTGTAAAAGAGAGGGTGCGCATAATGTCTGATATGGAAAACACTAACGTCATTTCCCCTCTTGAGGGCGAAGGCGTGAGAGGAGACGGCCAGGCCAGATGGTACGTCGTACATACCTATTCGGGTCATGAAAACAAAGTAAAAGTAAATATCGAAAAGATGGTTGAGAACCGTGGTATGCAGGACCTTATCCTGGATATTATCGTGCCTACAGAAGACAGAGTCGAGATCAAAGACGGCCAGAGGAAGATCAAGACCAGAAAGATGTTCCCAGGCTATGTCATCATAAAGATGATAGTTACCAATGACTCATGGTATCTCGTGAGAAACACGCAGGGCGTGACGGGATTCGTAGGTCATGGCTCCGACCCTATTCCCCTCACCGATGAGGAAGTTGCCAGAATGGGAATAGAAAAAGTGTATATCGATCTGGATGTGGAAGTCGGCGATACGGTAAGAGTAATCAGCGGACCTTTCGAGAGCTTCATGGGAGAGGTTCTCGAGATAAACAGGGAAAAGCAGGTGCTCACCGTAAAGGTGTCCATGTTCGGAAGAGATACGCCTGTTGAACTGGAGTTCAGCCAGGTAGATAAACTGTAGTTACCCGATCGGGGAAGCTGCGGAGAAAGGAGACGGATTTCAATGGCTAAGAAAATCGAAGGTTACATTAAACTTCAGATTGCAGCCGGAAATGCAACACCTGCACCACCAGTAGGACCTGCTCTCGGTCAGAAGGGCGTGAACATCATGGACTTCTGTAAGCAGTTCAACGCTAAGACACAGGACCAGCAGGGAATGATTATTCCGGTAGTAATCACGGTTTATGCTGACAGATCCTTCACTTTCATCTGCAAGACTCCACCGGCAGCCGTTCTGCTGAAGAAAGCAGCAGGAATCGACACTGCATCCGGAGAGCCTAATAAGAAGAAAGTGGCTACTATCAGCAGAGCTCAGGCAGAAGAGATCGCTAAGACAAAGATGCCTGACCTCAATGCAGCAAGTCTTGAGGCCGCTACCGACATGATTATCGGTACTGCCAAGAGCATGGGAATCGTTGTAGAATAGGAAAGACTGGGAGACCGTGGGCTGCGAAAGAAAAGGCAGTCACAGCGCGCACGTTTTGACAAAGGGTGCGATGCAGGTCGCTAATACCAGAAGGAGGTAGTGAAATGCCAAAGAGAGGCAAGAATTACAGAGAAGCTGCTGCCAAGGTTGAAAAGGCAAAGCTTCACGAGGTTTCCGAGGCTATGAGTCTCGTAGTTGAAACTTCAAAGGCTAAATTCGATGAGACCATCGAAGCACACGTTAAACTCGGCGTAGACGGCAGACATGCAGACCAGCAGGTAAGAGGCGCTATCGTTCTTCCTAACGGAACCGGTAAGAGCGTAAAGGTGCTGGTATTTGCAAAGGGACCTAAGGCTGAAGAAGCTGAGAAGGCAGGCGCTGACTATGTCGGAGCAGAGGAAATGGCTCAGAAGATCCAGTCCGAAAACTGGTTCGACTTTGACGTAGTAGTAGCAACTCCTGACATGATGGGCGTTGTAGGTAAGCTCGGTAGAGTGCTCGGTCCTAAGGGACTCATGCCTAACCCTAAGTCCGGAACAGTTACTATGGACCTCACAAAGGCTCTTGCTGAGATTAAAGCCGGTAAGGTTGAGTACCGTCTCGACAGACAGAACATCATCCACACCGTCATCGGTAAGGCATCCTTCGGCCCTGAAAAGCTGGAGGAAAACTTCAGAGCTCTTATGGACGCCATCGTAAAGGCTAAGCCTGCCACTGCAAAGGGACAGTATCTCAGAAGCGTGACAGTAGCATCCACAATGGGTCCTGGAGTAAAGATCAATCCGGCAATCCTTGGATAACCGGGTAAGAAAAGGTTAGAAATTTATAATAGCCGAAGACAGCGGGCGTTCAGGTGTATAGGCACCGGGACTTAATCTCCCGCCGAGGTACAATACATAGATATTGGCCCTGTCTTCGTGACGGGGTTATTTATTGAGTACCGGACTTTGAAGGTCTTATCCCTCGGGAGGAGGCTTTCGGAAAGGAGAAAAACAGGCAAATGTCAGTAGAAGCAAAACAGCAGAAACAGCAGATAATCGACGAGATCAAAGGCAAGCTTGAGACAGCGCAGTCCGCAGTAGTCATCGACTACATGGGAATCAACGTTGCTGAAGCAGACGCCATGAGAAAAAAGCTTCGTGAAGCAGGCGTTGATTACACTGTATATAAGAACACTTTGATGAAGAGAGCCATCGACGGAACAGACTTTGCTCCTCTCGCTGATGTTCTCGAAGGACCGAGCGCAATCGCTATCAGCAGCGAAGACGCTACAGCTCCTGCAAGAGTAATCAACGAAATCATCAAAGACTTCAAGAAAATGGAGTTCAAGGCAGGTGTTGTAGAAGGAACATTCTACGACAAGGAAGGAATCGAGAAAATTGCGGAAATCCCTTCAAGAGACGTGCTCATCGCAAAGTTCATGGGAAGCATTCAGTCCCCGATTTCAAAGGCTGTCAGAACATTCCAGGCTATCGCAGACGCAAAGGAAGCGTAAGCCGCTCGGAAGAAAGGGCCTTGCGGCTAGCCGCTTAAAGGCCTATATCAGAGGCGGAAGAAAATCCGCATGAAGAATCGATTTTACTGTCCCGGTATAATGGGAAATACGAAAAAGGAGAAAGAAAATGAACAAAGATCAGATCATCGAAGCTATAAAGAACATGACTGTATTAGAGCTTAACGAGCTCGTTAAGGCTTGCGAAGAAGAATTCGGAGTATCCGCTGCAGCACCGGTTGCAGTAGTTGGAGCTGCAGGTGCAGCTGCTGCTGAAGAAGAGCAGACTGAGTTCACCGTAGTGCTTGCTGAGGTTGGCGCTGAAAAGATTAAGGTTATCAAGGCTGTTAGAGAGATCACCGGTCTTGGACTTAAGGAAGCCAAGGAGCTGGTTGACGGAGCACCTTCCAACGTTAAGGAAGGCGTTGAAAAGGCTGAGGCTGAAGAGATCAAGGCTAAGCTCGAGGAAGTTGGAGCAAAGGTTGAGCTTAAATAGTTCCATAAACGATGAAGATTTAAAAAGACCGCTTAAGCATTCAAGTCGCTTAAGCGGTCTTTTGGTTCCGTCATATTCAGAAGGGAACTCATCAGTTCTCTTCGTAGAGCTCCAGTATTGCTCCGTCCTTCCATACGAAAGCGAGACGGTCTTTTTCGCCTGCCGGCATAGGCCCGATTATAACGCTGTCCGCATCGGCCATATACTTCTCAAGGTTATCGACCTTATAGGCCACGTGAGGATTTCTGTGGATTTCCTCGGGAAAAGGAGTCCCCTCTTCAAACTTCAGATACTCTATCTTGTAATCGTAGTCGTCTACGTTGCTTACCCAGAACTTTGCACCTTCGTTGTAGGTCATTCCGGGCTTTCTGTTGGTGATTGGTATGCCTATGTGCATGTATTCCGCTGACATGTTCTGTACCTCCGATTTGTTTGATTTTTTAAGGTGGCTGCCGGCTTTCGCGTTGCCGCCTTTCGCAGGCTACTGCCCGTTTTTAATGGTTGCGTATACCTCGTATGCCTGGGAAGGGGTGTATCCTTCGTGAACTACCTTGCCTATGGCTGCTGCCATTCCCGCAGGGGAGTCGGACTGGAATATATTTCTTCCCATATCCACGCCGTGAGCTCCTTCGGAAATGGCTCTGTACGCCATTTCGAGGGCTTCAAGTTCAGGAAGTTTTTTGCCGCCTGCAATCACAATGGGCACAGGACATGCGGAAGCCACTCTCTCAAAACCGTCGCAGTAATAGCTCTTAACTATATTTGCCCCTGTTTCAGCCAGAACTCTGGTGGCGAGGAGGAAGAACTTTTCTGTACGCTCCATTTCCTTTCCGACAGCTACGACGCCAAGGGTAGGTATGCCGTAACGGGTGCCGGCATCTGCGGTTCTAGCCAGAAGTTCCAGAGAACGGGACTCTCCGGCTGAACCGATGAAGGTCTGCACGGCCATGCAGTCCGCGTTCATGCGGATGGCATTTTCTATATCGCAGGCTATGCCTCCGCCGTTTGACATATCGTCAAAGAGTACGGTAGAGTCGTATGTAACCCTTACGCATTTTGCAACGCTGTCTGAAGGGGAGATGCAGGTTCTCAAAATCCCCCTTGTTCCCATGAGCACGTTTACGTATTTTGTCAGAGGCGGTATCACTACATCGATTCTTTCAAGACCGGCCGTAGGCCCCATTATGTATCCGTGGTCAAAAGCCAGCATTACCGTGTTGCCGGATTTCGGACTGAACATGCGGGCGAGCCTGTTTTTCATGCCCCAGTCGCAGTAGGAAGCCCCTTTGACGTAAAAGCCCTCAGACGCGGCGGGAATATCGAGATGATAATCCTTGGCCGCCTTGTTTCCAATATTATCTGCCATGTTTTTCTCCTTTTATTCTCTGAAGAATGACGGCGTGTGAGCCGGAGTGTTCCATAGACTCTCGATTTCGTCGTCCCACTTTGCGATGTTCATCTGGAATCCGCCTGCCTCCTGAACGGTGAGGATTTCGCCCACCATGTTTGCTACAACTTTGACGCCTTTGTTCTCCAGGTACTCTACGGTATCCTTGAAGAGAACCAGCATTTCCATCATGGTGGTGGCGCCGCATCCGTTAATCATGACAAAGGCTCTGTCGCCAGACTTCATACCTATTTTCTTCATGAGAGGTTCTGCTATAGCGGCTACGGTTTCCTTTGAGCTCATCATCGGAACTCTCACTCCGCCGCCTTCGCCGTGCTGTCCTGCGCCTATTTCCATAAGGTCGGTGTCCTGCAAATCGCCGAATGACATGCCGTTCTGAGGATGGGTGGCGTCGGTCACTTTAACGGTTACGGAAGCCATGTTGTCGGCATACTTCTGAGCGATGTCGGCAACCTCGTCCAGAGTTTTTCCTGCTGCGGCTGCTGCGGCGGCAACGTGGTACAGAGGAACTGCACCTGCAAGGCCTCTCTGGTTATCCTCGCCGTTAGGGTCGTATTGAATTTCCTCTCCTGTCACGACCTGACGCACGTTCATTCCCGCTTTTTTTGCAAGCTTCATGGCCTGCTTCCCCGCCAGCTGGTCTCCTGCGTAGTTCAGGGTCAGAAGGAGCACGCCGTGGCCTTTGTCAGCTTTCTGCATCGCTTCGAATACAAGCTGTCCGGAAGGAGCCGCAAATATATCTCCTACAGCCTGAATGTCAAGCATTCCCTTTCCCACAAAGCCTGCCTGTGCCGGCTCGTGGCCGGAACCGCCGTAGGTCACTATTGTAACGCGGTCCGCATTTTCCAGGTCTTTACTGATAACGAGATGTCCCTCTACGTCGAGGATTTCCTTGTTTGCAAGGCCCAGACCTGCGATAAGCTCGTCAGTAACGGTTTCGGGACTGTTGATAAATTTCTTCATCATTTCCATATTCTCCTTATTATTTATTGTGCTTTGAAGTTTAAATGCTCTGCATCGGGGCGGGACTACCGGCTCATACCTCTGAAGAAGTACGCCATGGACATGGCTCCGGCATCTGGAGTGCCGATGGTTTTGTCGCCGTAGCTTTTCGCTCTTCCGAATTTGGAAGGGAAGTTTTTGCTGTTTTCGGCGCCCGCTGCCGCGGCTTCTGCCGCCAGTGCGAAAAGCTCGGACTCATCGTTTCCGCCGTATGATGAAATAGCTTCGGTGGCGGGTATGAGAGCGTCCATCATGGTCTTGTCGCCAACCTTTGCTCCAGACATATCGTCTAGCTCCTCAAAGGCTCTTTCAAATATGGCTTTAAGTCCTGCCACATCAGTTTCATCGGCTTCGGGAGCCCCCTCCTGCATACCGTCGAGCCACGTGTTCCAGAGCGGTACGGCGCTTCCGCCGTTCAGGGACATTACGGCCATAGCTGCATCGTCAAGGGCCTCTTTGATATTGCCGTCTGCATCGTCAAGGGCGTCTGAAATGGCATTGCAGATTTTGACCATGGTAAGGCCATGATCCGCATCTCCGAATCTGGCGTCTATTTCCGTCAGCTCGGCTTCCGCTTCGCATACGGCGGTGCAGCCGCTTTTGATTCTGGAAATAAACTCTTCTTTTGTAATCATTGAATCACCTCGCTTGGGTTTGGTTGATGTTACCATAAATATACCTTCTCGGGGAGATAAAGTCAATAAAGTTAAAATAATTTAACTAATTTGGAAAAAGAGACCGGAACCTTTCATGTGAATTTTGTTTTTTGTTTTCAAATACTGCCTCAATCGCCCTTGACCTGTGGACAAAATCATGGTAAAATATTAGACTGCCACGCGAATGTGAACTGATAAATATAAGGAGTGATGAAAATGCCAAAACCTATCAAAGTTGGTAGAAAAGAACGTATGACTTTCTCGAAAATCAACGAAGTAGGACAGATGCCGAACCTCATCGAGATTCAGACCAAGTCCTATAAGTGGTTTATCGAAGAAGGCCTGCGCGAAGTATTCGAAGACATCTCCCCTATACGTGACTATGCGAACAATCTCATACTGGAGTTTATAGATTATTCGCTTAGCGACCCTCCGAAATACGAACAGGAGGAGTGTAAGGAGAGAGACGTTACCTACGCAGCTCCGCTGAAAGTGAGGGTTCGTCTCGTCAATAAGGAGACCGGCGAAGTGAAGGAACAGGAAGTCTTCATGGGCGATTTCCCTCTGATGACGGAAAAGGGTACTTTCATCTACAACGGGGCGGAGAGAGTTATCGTAACTCAGCTGGTTCGTTCCCCTGGTCCTTATTACAGCGTTGAAACAGATAAATCCGGAAAGCAGCTCTATTCCTCCCAGATAATCCCGAACAGGGGTGCATGGCTGGAATACGAGACTGATTCCAACGAGATAATCTCCGTCAGAGTCGACAGAACCAGAAAGCAGCCTCTAACCACGTTCCTGAGAGCCATGGGAATCGGCTCGGATAAGGAGATAATTGACATATTCGGAGAAGATACGAGACTCCTCCGCACTCTGGAAAAGGATACTACGACCGACTATGAGTCGGGCCTTAAGGAGATATACAGAAGGCTTAGACCAGGCGAGCCGCCTACGGTGGACAGCGCCAAATCCCTTCTGAATTCCCTGTTCTTCGATCCTAAGAGATATGACCTTGCCAAAGTCGGCAGATATAAATACAACAAAAAGCTTGGTCTTTCCAACAGACTTGTGGATGTGACGGCTGCCGA
The DNA here is from genome assembly GCA_949292945.1 of uncultured Bacillota bacterium. GTDB lineage: Bacteria > Bacillota > Clostridia > Peptostreptococcales > Anaerovoracaceae > Avanaerovorax. The sequence continues at coordinate 9,929 of CASFAX010000030.1, forward strand.
GGATGTTGTGGATCCTAACACCGGTGAAATTCTGGTGGAAAAAGGCGGAAAGATCACCAGAGCCATGGGAAAGGAAATTGAAAACGCAGGCGTGGAATACGTTATGGCATACGGCAAGACCGACGATACCGTGGTTACGAAGGTTATCGGAAGCAGATTTGTGGATCTTGACAGGTATGTCAGCTTTGACGTATCCGATATCAAGCTTGGCGACAAGGTTTACTACCCTGTTCTCATGGAGATTCTGGCGGAAAACGAAACCGAGGAAGAGATCAGAGCGGCTCTCGCAGCCAGAAAGCACGACCTCTGCCCTAAGCATATCATAATGGCCGACATGATAGCATCTGTCAGCTACATTCTGAACCTTAACTACGGAATCGGAAACACCGACGATATAGACCATCTGGGCAACAGAAGACTGAGAACTGTAGGAGAGCTTCTCCAGAACCAGTTCAGAATAGGTCTCGCCAGAATGGAAAGAGTCGTAAAGGAGAGAATGACCATTCAGGATCTCGATATTGCAACGCCTCAGGCTCTTATGAATATAAGACCTGTAACCGCTGCGGTAAAGGAGTTCTTCGGAAGTTCCCAGCTTTCCCAGTTCATGGACCAGAACAACCCTCTGGCGGAGCTGACTCATAAGAGAAGACTTTCCGCTCTCGGACCGGGAGGACTTTCCAGGGAGAGAGCCGGAATGGAAGTAAGAGACGTACATCATTCCCACTACGGAAGAATGTGCCCTATAGAGACTCCGGAAGGTCCTAACATCGGACTTATCGGATCCCTCACCACCTACGGAATCATAGATCAGTACGGATTTATAGAAACTCCGTACAGAGTGGTTGATAAGAAGACAGGCATCGTAACGGATGAGATAAGATACATAACGGCAGACGAAGAGGAACTTCTCACCATCGCCCAGGCCAACGAGCCTCTGGACGAGGAAGGCCGCTTTGTCAATGCAAAGGTTGCAGCCCGTGGAGTAGGCGGAGAAATCGCCATGTTCCCGAGAGAAGCTGTAGACATGATGGACGTATCTCCTAAGCAGGTAGTGTCCGTCGCTACGGCCATGATCCCGTTCCTGGAAAACGACGACGCAAACCGTGCCCTCATGGGATCCAACATGCAGAGACAGGCAGTGCCTCTGCTGGTTACCGAGGCGCCTTACGTCGGAACAGGTATGGAGTATAAGGCTGCAAGGGATTCCGGCGTAGTTCTCATCGCAAAGAACTCAGGTACCGTTGAGTATGTGGAGGCAGACAGAATCGCCATCAGAAGGGACGACGACAACGGCCTTGATGAGTACAGGCTCCTGAAGTTCAAGCGGTCCAACCAGGGAACCTGCATAAACCAGAAGCCTATAGTATTCCACGGCGAACACATAGAAAAGGGCGAGGTTATCGCCGACGGCCCATCTACGGATATGGGAGAAATCGCTCTCGGAAAGAACCTTCTCATCGGCTTCATGACATGGGAAGGCTACAACTACGAGGACGCTATCATACTCAATGAAAGACTTCTCATGGACGACGTCCTTACCTCCATTCACATCGTGGAGTATGAGGCGGAGGCCAGAGACACGAAGCTGGGACCTGAAGAGATTACCAGAGATATACCTAACGTAGGCGAAGACGCTTTGAGAAACCTTGATGAGGAAGGGATCATCAGAATCGGAGCGGAGGTAGACGCTACGGATATTCTCGTGGGAAAGGTTACGCCAAAGGGAGAAAACGACCTTTCAGCAGAGGAAAGACTCCTTCGCGCAATCTTTGGCGAAAAGGCGAGAGAGGTAAGGGATACTTCCTTAAGAGTTCCTCACGGTGAGACCGGTATCGTCGTGGACGTAAGGGTATTCACCAGAGAAGCAGGCGACGAGCTTCCTCCGGGAGTTAACAAGCTGGTAAGATGTTATATAGCAAATAAGAGAAAGATAAACGTCGGAGACAAGATGGCGGGACGCCATGGAAACAAGGGTGTTATATCCAGGATTCTGCCTCAGGAGGACATGCCGTTTATGGAGAACGGAGAGTCCCTCCAGGTAATGCTGAACCCTCTGGGCGTACCTTCCCGAATGAACGTAGGACAGGTTCTGGAGGTTCATCTTGGTCTTGCCGCAAAGACAAAGGGATGGTACATAGCTACCCCTGTATTTGACGGCGCCACCGAAAAGGACATCAGAGAAATGCTGGTGGACTGCGGATATTCCGAGACGGGAAAACTCCGCCTGAGAGACGGAAGGACGGGAGAATACTTCGATAATCCTGTTACCGTAGGATACATGTACATGCTTAAGCTCCACCATCTGGTAGACGATAAGATTCACGCGAGAAGCACGGGCCCTTATTCCCTCGTTACCCAGCAGCCGCTGGGAGGAAAAGCCCAGTTCGGTGGACAACGTTTCGGAGAGATGGAAGTATGGGCTCTCGAAGCGTACGGTGCTGCATACACTCTTCAGGAAATCCTTACCGTCAAGTCCGACGACATCGTAGGAAGAGTTCAGACCTACGAGGCAATCGTCAAGGGCGAGAACATTCCTGAACCGGGAATTCCTGAGTCTTTCAAGGTTCTCATCAAGGAAATGCAGTCCCTGGCTCTGGACGTAAGAGTTCTTTCAGAGAACAACGAGGAGGTTCAGATAAAGGAATCCTCCGAATACGACGACTCCGGAATCGACAGCATTATGGAAGTTGATAACAGGCTGGAAAGCGAAGACGGACTTTATGCGGCCGGATTCAGTGAGGAAACTGAGGACAAGGACGCAGGCCGTGTAGGCTTTGATGATGAATATTAAGAAAGGGGAGGAAATCTTTGAGCGAGAATCTGACTAACAGGAATGCGTTAAACGAACTCAATCACTTTGAGTCGCTGCAGATAAAGCTGGCATCCACCGAGAAGATACTCGAGTGGTCCCACGGCGAGGTAACGAAGCCGGAGACCATCAACTACAGAACCCTTAAGCCGGAAAGAGACGGCCTGTTCTGTGAGAGGATTTTCGGCCCTATGAAGGACTGGGAATGTCACTGCGGAAAATATAAGAGAATCAGATTTAAGGGAATCGTCTGCGACCGCTGCGGTGTAGAAGTCACCAAGGCCAAGGTAAGACGTGAGAGGATGGGCCACATAAAGCTGGCCGCTCCGGTTTCCCACATCTGGTATTTTAAAGGTATACCTTCCAGAATGGGTCTAGTCCTGGACGTAACCCCGAGAAATCTGGAGAAGGTGCTGTACTTTGCTGCATACATCGTAACAGACCCGGGAGATACGGATCTGGGATACAAGGAAATTCTCACCGAGCAGCAGTACAGAGAGGCAAAGGACAGATATGGAAACTCGTTTAAGGCAGGAATGGGAGCTGAAGCCGTAAGAGAGCTTCTCTGCCAGATAGATCTTGAAGAGCTTTCCGCTGAGCTGAGAGAGAAGCTGAAGGATGCTTCAGGCCAGAAGAAGGTGAGAATCGTAAGGAGACTTGAGGTAGTGGAGGCTCTCAGGCTTTCCGGTAACCGCCCCGAGTGGATGGTGCTGGAGGTTATTCCTGTAATCCCTCCTGACATAAGACCTATGGTTCAGCTGGACGGGGGAAGATTTGCGACCAGCGACCTCAACGATCTCTACAGACGTGTAATAAACAGAAACAACAGACTGTCAAGACTTCTGGAGCTCTCCGCTCCTGACATCATCGTCAGAAACGAGAAGAGAATGCTTCAGGAAGCCGTTGACTCTCTCATAGACAATGGCAGAAGAGGAAGACCTGTTACAGGCCCGGGTTCCAGACCTCTGAAGTCCCTTTCCGACATGCTGAAGGGTAAGCAGGGACGTTTCAGACAGAACCTCCTCGGAAAGCGTGTCGACTACTCGGGAAGATCTGTAATCGTAGTAGGACCTGAGCTTAAGTTCTACCAGTGCGGACTTCCTAAGAAGATGGCTCTGGAGCTCTTCAAGCCTTTCATAATGAAGGAGCTGGTGGCTCAGGGCTACGCTCACAACATCAAGAACGCCAAGCGCATGGTTGAAAAGGTAAGACCTGAAGTCTGGGACGTGCTGGAAGAGGTTATAAAGGAGCATCCTGTTATGCTTAACCGTGCCCCGACCCTTCACAGACTGGGAATCCAGGCATTTGAGCCGGTACTGGTGGAAGGAAAGGCGATAAAGCTTCATCCGCTTGTTTGTACCGCCTTCAATGCTGACTTTGACGGAGACCAGATGGCAGTTCACGTGCCTCTTTCCGTGGAAGCTCAGGCCGAGGCCAGATTCCTCATGCTTTCGGTTAACAACATCCTTGCGCCGAAGGACGGATCGCCTATCACCACACCTACTCAGGACATGATCCTGGGAGCTTACTACCTGACTTACCCTGGAACCGCTAAGAAGGTTACAAAGGGAGAGGACGGAAAAGACAAGATAAGCTATGTCATGGACGAGTTCAAGGACGAGAAGAAGTCCGAGGAGAATAGGGCGGAAGGCTTTGAGAGAGTCCCTGAAAAGGGAGACAACAAAGTCTTCACCGACATGGACGAGATGATCATGGCATATCAGGAAGGCGTAGTAAGCGTACATGCCAAGGTAAAAGTGAGAATGTTCGCAGGAGAGGACGATACCCGCGGCCGTCTGGTAGAGTCCACAGTAGGACGTTTCATATACAACCAGGAAATTCCGCAAGATCTGGGATTCGTGGATCGCTCCAAGGATAAGTATTCTCTGGAGGTCGACTTCCTCTGCGGAAAGAAGAAACTGGGCGAGATTATCGATAAGTGCTACAGGGCTCACGGAAACACGGGAACTGTCATAATGCTCGACTACATAAAGGACATGGGCTACCATTATTCCACAAAGGCTGCCGTTACCATCGGTATCGACGACATGAAGATTCCTGACAACAAGTGGGAAATCGTAGGCAATGCCCAGAAGCAGGTTGACAAGTACGAAAAGGCTTACAGAATGGGTCTCATTTCCAACTCGGAGAGATACGAGAAGGTAATCGACATCTGGAACAAGACTACAGACGACGTTGCAGATGCCCTTATGGATTCCCTGGAGCCTAATAACAACCTTAACATCATGGCAACTTCCGGAGCTCGAGGAAGCAAGAACCAGATAAGGCAGATCGGCGGTATGAGAGGACTCATGGCCAACGCTACCGGTAAAACCGTGGAGATTCCTATCAAGGCCAACTTCCGTGAAGGTCTTTCCATACTGGAATACTTCATTTCCTCCAACGGAGCAAGAAAGGGACTTACCGATACGGCCCTGAGAACAGCCGACTCCGGATACCTTACAAGACGTCTCGTAGACGTATCCCATAACGTTATCGTAAGGGATTTCGACTGCGGAACCACGGAAGGCGTCGAGGTAAGCGCATTTACCGACGGCAAGGAGGTCATAGAGCCTCTGGATCAGAGAATTGCAGGAAGAACTGCGCTTAACGACATCACCGACCCGGCTACGGGAGAAGTTCTCGTTAAGGGCGGAGAGGAAATATCCGACGACATGTCAAAGGAAATCGTAAAACGCGGAATAGAATCCGTGAAGATACGTTCTGCAATGACGTGCCGCAGCAAGTCTGGAATATGCGCCAAGTGCTACGGAAGAAACCTTGCGACCGGTGAAGAAGTCAACATCGGCGAATCTGTTGGAATCACAGCAGCTCAGTCCATCGGAGAGCCGGGTACACAGCTTACCATGCGTACGTTCCATACGGGCGGCGTAGCCGGAAGTGATATCACCCACGGTCTTCCGAGAGTAGAGGAGCTCTTCGAAGCCAGAAAACCTAAGGGACTTGCCGAGATCTGCGAAAACGAGGGAACCGTTATCGCCATAGAGCCGCGTTCCGATAATAAGACGGAAGTTACCGTAAGAAACGACGAGGAAGGCGACAGAACGTACATCGTGCCTTACGGCGCAAGACTTGCCGTTAAGAAGGGCGATCACGTAAAGCCGGGCGACAACATCACCAGCGGACCTTTGAATCCTCACGACATTCTGAGACTTAACGGCGTAGCCGGAGTATACCAGTACCTCCTTAAAGAAGTGCAGAGAGTATATAAGAATCAGGGTGTTGACATCAACGATAAGCACATAGAAGTCATCGTAAGCCAGATGCTTTCCAAGATGAAGATAGAGGATCCGGGCGATACCGATCTTCTTCCGGGCGGAATGTACAGCAAGTTCGAGATAGAAGAAGCCAACGGTAAAGCCGAGGCCGAAGGAGGAACTCCGGCAACGAGCAAGCAGATGCTCCTCGGTATCACAAAGGCTTCCCTTGCAACAAATTCCTTCCTGTCCGCGGCGTCCTTCCAGGAGACCACCAGAGTTCTCACCGATGCAGCTATAAAGGGTAAGAACGACAAGCTGCAGGGTCTTAAGGAGAACGTAATCATCGGTAAGCTGATTCCTGCCGGAACCGGTATGAAGATGTACAGGAACATCAAGCTGGACTACGGTGAAAACCAGGAATACATCGACAGCTTTGTAGCCGAGCCTGAACCGGTGGAAGACGAGGAAGCAGAAACGGTAGAAGCAGAAGAAACGGTTTCCGCAGCAGCATATGGAGCCGCTGAGACAGCATATGATGAGGTCTCCGAAGAATCTGAAGCTGAGACTAAAGGGGAGGCTGAGGAAGCCGGTGGCGATGACGACGGAATCGTTGAAATCACCGACGTTTCGGAGGAAAATTCCGATAGAATTTAGTTGCACCCTTTGAAAAAGTGTGATAAAATATTTAGCAGTTTCGAGTTAAATTGACCCTGATAGAAAGTTAGGGTCAATTTGACTGTGAAATATATTTTATGAGGAAAGGAGAAAACAATGCCTACGATCAATCAGTTAGTAAGACAGGGCAGAACAAGCGCAGTTAAAAAGTCTACAGCACCTGCTCTCGGCAAAGGAATGAACTCCCTGAAGAGAGTTGCTACAGACACTCATTCGCCACAGAAGAGAGGCGTTTGCACATCTGTCAAGACTGTAACTCCTAAGAAGCCTAATTCGGCTCTGAGAAAAGTTGCAAGAGTACGTCTCACCAACGGTATCGAAGTAACCGCTTACATTCCTGGTATCGGTCATAACCTTCAGGAGCACAGCGTTGTTCTCATCAGAGGCGGAAGAGTTAAGGACCTCCCTGGTGTAAGATACCACATCGTAAGAGGAACTCTTGACACAGCAGGAGTTGCTAACAGAATGCAGGCTCGTTCCAAGTACGGAGCTAAGAGACCTAAGCAGAAATAGCTAAAGAGATCCGGGAAAATTGTGTCCTTAATATATAGATATTAAGGCGCCGCGGCGTTTCGCAATCAGATAGACCAGTTCTCGCGACACGTCGAGTACCCCCGAAGCCTAAGCGCCGTCCGGTTTGTGATTGCAGAGCCGGTTCGGAGTAATCCCGGCGGAGAGTGCCGGGGTGAAGAGAACGAGTGCAATTGAAAGTTTTTGCAGATTATGCACGACACCTTCTGTCAGAGAAAGAGTGTCAGACTTTAGGAGGGAAGAGAAGTGCCTAGAAAAGGTAATGTACCAAAGCGTGAAGTACTTCCGGATCCGGTATACGGCAGCGTAGTCGTTGCAAAGCTCATCAACTCCATCATGCTGGATGGAAAGAAGGGTGTAGCTCAGAGCATCGTATACTCTGCTTTCGATAAGATTAAAGAGACTACCGGAGAAGAACCGCTGGAAGTATTTGAAAAGGCTATAAACAACATTATGCCTGTATTAGAGGTCAAAGCCAGGAGAATCGGTGGTGCCAACTACCAGGTTCCAATCGAGGTAAGACCTGAGAGAAGACAGACTCTCGCTTTAAGATGGCTTACAGCAGCTACCAGAGCGAGAGGCGAGAGAACCATGTCAGACAGACTGGCTAAGGAACTCGTAGATGCATCCAACAACACCGGAGCATCCGTAAAGAAGAAAGAAGATACCCACAGAATGGCAGAGGCCAACAAGGCATTTGCGCATTTCAGATGGTAATCGTTTCTTAAGCGTATTATCGCAGCATTTGAAATTGAAATGGAGGAAAAGTAATGGCTGGCAGACAGTTTCCATTAGAGAAAACTAGAAACATCGGTATCATGGCTCACATCGATGCCGGTAAGACCACCACTACCGAGAGAATCCTCTTCTACACCGGAAGGACCCATAAGATCGGCGAAACCCACGACGGAGCCGCCACCATGGACTGGATGGAGCAGGAGCAGGAGCGCGGTATTACTATTACCTCTGCGGCAACTACAGCTCAGTGGAAGGGTAACAGAATCAACATCATCGATACCCCGGGCCACGTTGACTTCACGGTAGAGGTAGAGAGATCTCTCCGTGTACTTGACGGAGCTGTAACAGTGCTTTGCGCAAAGGGCGGAGTAGAGCCTCAGTCCGAAACCGTATGGAGACAGGCTGAGAAGTATCACGTTCCTAGAATGATCTTCGTAAACAAGATGGACATTCTGGGAGCCAACTTCTACAGAGTAGTCGACATGGTAAAGGACAGACTCAAGGCTAACGCCGTTCCTGTGCAGCTGCCTATAGGTGCAGAGGACACCTTTGTCGGAATCATCGACCTGATTACGATGAAGGCAGAAATATATAAGGACGAGCTTGGAAAGGAATTCGAGATTACCGACATTCCTGAGGACATGCTCGACAAGGCTAACGAGTGGAGAGAGAAGCTGGTCGAGTCCGTTGCAGAGTGCGACGAGGAACTGATGATGAAGTTCCTGGACGGCGAAGAGCTGACCATCGACGAGATTAAGACCACCATCAGAAAGCAGACCATCGCCTGTGAAATGGTTCCGATGCTCTGCGGAAGCGCATACAGAAACAAGGGCGTACAGATGATGCTGGACGCAGTTATCGACTACATGCCTTCCCCTGTAGACATTCCGCCTATCCAGGGTATCAATCCTGAGACAGGAGAGCCTGATGAGAGAAAGGCATCCGACAGCGAGCCGTTCTCCGCACTTGCATTCAAGATCATGGCTGACCCGTTCGTAGGTAAGCTTGCGTTCTTCAGAGTATACTCCGGAACTCTTGATGCAGGTTCATACGTTTACAACTCCACCAAGGGCAAGAAGGGCAGAATCGGAAGAATACTTCAGATGCATGCCAATAAGAGAGAGGAAATCGACAAGGTTTACGCAGGTGACATCGCTGCTGCGGTAGGTCTTAAGGACACCACTACAGGCGACACTCTTTGCGACGAGAAGCATGAGATCATCCTCGAATCCATGGAGTTCCCTGATCCTGTAATCGAAATCGCTATCGAGCCTAAGACGAAGGCAGGTCAGGAAAAGATGGGTATCGCTCTTGCAAAGCTTGCAGAGGAAGACCCTACATTCAAGACTTACACCAATGAGGAAACCGGACAGACCATCATCGCAGGTATGGGCGAGCTTCACCTGGAAATCATCGTAGACAGACTTATGCGTGAATTCAAGGTAGAAGCTAACGTAGGTAAGCCTCAGGTATCCTATAAGGAAACCATCACCACCACTGCTGACGTTGACTACAAGTACGCCAAGCAGTCCGGAGGTCACGGTCAGTACGGTCACGTTAAGATCAAGGTATACCCGAGAGAGCCGGGTGCAGGCTTCGAGTTCGTCAACTCCATCGTCGGCGGTGCAATTCCTAAGGAATTCATCCCTAAGATCGAGGACGGTATTAAAGAAGCTATGGAAAACGGCCCTATCGCAGGATATCAGGTAGTAGACGTAGGCGTAGAGCTTTATGACGGTTCCTACCACGAAGTCGACTCCTCGGAAATGGCCTTCAAGATCGCAGCCTCCATGGCGTTCAGAGAAGCGGCAAAGAAGGCTAAGCCGGTACTCCTCGAGCCTATATTCAAGGTAGAGGTAACCGTACCTGAAGAGTACATGGGAGACGTTATCGGAGACATCTCCTCCAGAAGAGGAAGAATCGAAGGTTCCGAGATGAACAACGGTGCAGTAGCCGTAAGAGGCATGGTTCCTCTGTCCGAAATGTTCGGATACGCTACGGACCTCCGTTCCAAGACTCAGGGACGCGGTGTGTACGTAATGCAGTTCGACCACTTCGAAAAGCTTCCTGACAACCTGGTAGAGAAGATCGGAAACAAATAGTAATAAAGTAAATCGTCGCTTTGATTCGGAGCCTTCGGCATACGAGGCTCCGGACAAAGGCGGCAGAAGGAGATAGAAATGGCAAAGCAGAAATTTGAAAGAACGAAGCCGCATATCAACATCGGAACCATCGGCCACGTAGACCACGGTAAGACGACCCTTACAGCGGCAATCACCGTAGACCACGGTAAGACGACCCTTACAGCGGCAATCACAACAGTGCTTCACAGAAGATACGGACTTGGACAGGACGTAGCATTCGACCAGATCGATAAGGCACCGGAAGAGAAGGAAAGAGGAATCACCATTTCCACAGCACACGTAGAGTATGAGACACCAAACAGACACTACGCACACGTAGACTGCCCGGGCCATGCTGACTATGTAAAGAACATGATCACAGGAGCAGCTCAGATGGACGGAGCAATCCTGGTAGTAGCAGCAACAGACGGACCTATGCCTCAGACCAGAGAGCACATCCTTCTTTCCAGACAGGTAGGCGTACCATACATCGTAGTATTCCTTAATAAGTGCGATATGGTAGACGACGAAGAGCTTCTTGACCTTGTAGAGATGGAAGTAAGAGAGCTTCTTGACGAGTATGACTTCCCAGGAGACGATACTCCGATCATCAGAGGATCCGCTCTTGGAGCACTTGAAGATCCAGACGGCCCATGGGGAGATAAGATCATCGAACTGTTCGAGGCAATCGACAGCTACATTCCTGAACCGGAAAGAGATAACGACAAGCCGTTCCTGATGCCAGTAGAGGACGTATTCTCCATCACAGGAAGAGGAACAGTAGCAACAGGAAGAGTAGAGAGAGGCGTACTTAAGGTAGGCGAAGAAGTAGAAATCGTAGGACTTACCGAGGAGAAGAGAACAGTAGTAGTAACCGGACTTGAGATGTTCAGAAAGCTTCTTGACGAGGCACAGACCGGAGACAACATCGGAGCTCTTCTCAGAGGTGTACAGAGAGATGAGATCGAAAGAGGACAGGTACTTGCAAAGCCAGGCACCATTCATCCACACACCAAGTTCAAGGGACAGGTATACGTACTGAAGAAGGAAGAAGGCGGAAGACATACCCCATTCTTCAACGGATACAGACCACAGTTCTACTTCAGAACAACAGACGTAACAGGCGATCTTAAGCTTCCAGAGGGAACAGAGATGTGCATGCCTGGAGATAACGTAGTAATGGAAATCGACCTTATCACACAGATAGCAATCGAGGAAGGACTGAGATTCGCTATCAGAGAAGGCGGAAGAACAGTAGGATCCGGAGTAGTAACCGAGATCATCGAATAATTGATTCTGAGATAATGCGAATCTATAGAGGGCCCGCAGCTAAAGCTGCGGGCTCTTTTAGTGTGCGGGAAACTTCTCCTCGTATTCACAACTGATTTTACGCTGAATTTCACTCCCGTACTCGGAATACATAAAATTTCCCAAAGTCACGAGTACGATAATGCTACTAATAGATAGCAATATCCCAAAATCGTACCACGATAGCCTCTGAAATGATAGCTGCCATGCTACTATGAGCAGCAGACTTTGGTAAAACCGAGTATATCCGTGCTAGTGAACAGATGAAA
>CASFAX010000031.1 GCA_949292945.1 uncultured Bacillota bacterium
TCCAGGCAGTATGCCCTTACGAGAGGTGAAGGTCTGTACATCTTGTAGAAGTTCCGCACTTCTTCCGGAATTTCAAAATATGCCGTCTCATCGTCCAGTTCCTGCTTTACAAGTTCTTTGCAGAAAACCGGTTCCAGGTCCTCTGCCGTTGCAGACTTCATGGTGGCCGGATTGATGATCGGTGCCGGTTTCTTCTTCATGTCCGCCCTTACGTTGTAGTAGTGGGTAGGCATTTCGTTTTCGTGAAGATAGATTTTGTAAGGGATTTTGTTCTCTGTCATGGTTTTAGCTCCTTTCTCTTTCGTCCGGACAGGAGCCGGTTTCTAATAAAAAAACTCCTGTCCCAGTTAAGCTGCTGGGACAGGAGTGCGATAATCTCCTGCGGTGCCACCCGGCTTGACGCTTAAAGCGCCCACTCTGCGCATACTGATAATATGCCGATTTCTTAACGGAGTATCCTCTCCGTCGCCCCTACTGGCCGATTACAAAAGGCTTTCGGTTTGCCCTCAGGAGTCCATTCGACTTTGACTTTCATACTGCCATTCCACCGCCGGCAGCTCTCTGTAATGAAGTACCAGAGCCTACTACTCTCCCTCAAAGGTTTGAATATTTAGTATGGACGTATAATATCACGGCAGATATTTGTTGTCAACACACAAATCGAAATTTATAAGTGGTAATTTATGCCATTACGAGCTGAATGAAATTGATGAACAGCTTTACGCCGTAGAATATGATGACTACGCCGCATACCACGTTTATAACTCGAAGGACTTTATCGGTAAACTTCGCGTTGAAGATGGAAAGGATGGTGGATATGCCGAAAAACCATATAAGCGATGCCGATGAGGAGCCCATTATGAAGTGAGTGGCATCCTCAAGCGGCAGAGTGGTTCTGGTGGTGCCGAACAGCATGGTTCCGTCGATTATGGCCTGAGGGTTGAACCATGTGACCACGCAGGCTGTGGTGATTACCTTGAGTATGGGTACGTCGACCTTTGTGGATGTATCCATGGTGTCGTGAGCCCTGAGAAGACCTATTCCTATCCAGACTACCACGATGCTTCCCACCAGCAGCAGAGCCATCTGTACTATTTTCCACTGGATGATAAGGGTTCCGATTCCGAAAAAGCATATGAGGGCCAGTGATATATCGAAAAATGAAACGATTAGAGCAGTGAGGTAGACCCTGCTTTTTTTCTGAGTCAGAGCCGTGTTTATAACGAAAAGATTCTGAAGGCCTATAGGGGCCACGTAAGCCAGCCCCACCAAAAGGCCGCTGAGATATTCAGTCATGAGAGAATTCCTCCTTAAAGTGATATGTGAATTTTAACATGGTTTCAGCCCCGGTGTCACCTACCAAAGAGGGAGAAAGGAAACCAACCAAATCGCCGGAGGTTTTTGCAACTTTTAACCCTTTGCCGTTTTCCTCTTCTTCCCCGGGTGATTTTATGGTACAATAGACGGATAAACGGGGAGAAACTGATGATTGAACTTGACTGGAAACCAACCAAAAACAGCCCGGAACCTCTTTATCGGCAGATAGTTGTATACATAAGGGACAAAGTCGCCGCAGGAGACTGGGTTATAGGAAGCCGCCTGCCCTCCCAGAGGGATATGGCTGAAGCCTTCGGAGTCAACAGGAGTACGGTGGTAGCGGCTATGGAAGAGCTTATCTCCTACGGGATACTGGAAAGCGGCTACGGCGGAGGAACGAGGGTTAAGAGCAACACATGGTCCCTTCTCATGAGCAGACCGCCGGACTGGAGCGAGTACATAAAGAGCGGGCCGTTTCGTGCCAACCTGCCTACGATTCAGGCCATAAACAGACTTGAGTTCGAGCCTGGATACATACGGATAGGAACCGGCGAACTGTCTCCGGATCTCTATCCGGAGAAGCTTTTGACGAAAATATTCAGGCGCATGCCGGAAGTGGTTCCGAACCTTGGATACCTTGGAGCTCTCGGCCTTCCCGAGCTTGGAAGAGCCATCTCCGAAAGGCTTCGGGAAAAACAGGGAATAAAGGTCGGCCCTTCAAACATCCTCATAACTTCGGGCTCCCTTCAGGCTCTTCAGCTCATAAGCGTTTGCATGCTGAAGAGAGGAAGCGCCGTCTATACGGAAGCTCCTACCTATCTTAAATCCCTTCAGGTGTTTCAGTCTGCGGGAATGAACATGATAGGCGTTCCCATGGACGGAGAGGGGATAAAGTACTGGCACATAAAGGACGACTGCAAGGACTCCCTTCTCTACACCATACCGACCTTTCAGAATCCTACGGGAACGGTTATGAGCGAGGCAAGGAGAAAGGAACTTCTCAACTTTGCCGCCGGTCACAGGCTGCCTCTGCTGGAGGACAACGCCTACGGAGAGCTGTGGTTTGATGCGAGGCCGCCGAAGGCCCTTAAGGCATATGATACCACCGGGTCTGTCATATACCTGGGAACCGTATCCAAGACCATGGCGCCGGGGCTAAGAATAGGCTGGGTGGCAGGCCCTGAGGCCGTAGTACAGCGTCTTGGGGATGTGAAGATGCAAACAGACTACGGCGCCAGCTCGGTTTCCCAGTGGGTGATGACGGAGCTTCTGACCAGCGGAGGCTACGACGAGTATCTGGAGAAACTGCGAGTAGAGCTGAAGGAGAGGAGAGACTACGCTCTCGCCATACTGAAGGAGGAGTTTTCGGGAATGGCGACCTGGAACGTCCCTGAAGGAGGATTTTACATCTGGCTCAGGTTTGACAGGAAGCTTCCCATGGACAAAATCTTCAGCGATGCTCTTAAATCCGGAGTTCTCATAAATCCGGGAAACATATACGATTACGGAGAAAACAATGCTATACGCATTTCCTATGCCTACGCAAAACCTGAGGAGCTTAAAAAGGCGCTGAAGATTTTGTCAGGCATAGGGGAAAAGTACTATAAGAGGTAGAAGAACAGTGGCATTTACACACTTACACGTACACACTGAATACAGCCTTCTCGACGGCGCGTCGAGGATTCCGAAGGTGGTCGCCCGGGCAAAGGAGCTGGGCATGGACTCTCTTGCCATCACGGACCACGGGGTCATGTTTGGCGTCATAGACTTCTACAAAGAGTGCAAAAAGCAGGGGATAAGGCCGGTAATCGGATGCGAGGTCTATACCGCCGCCAGAACCCGCTTTGACAAGGACAGCGATAAGGATAAGTATCACGGCCACCTCATCCTCCTTGCGGAAAATAACGACGGATACAGAAACCTTATAAAGATAGTATCAAGGGGTTTTACCGAAGGCTACTACTATAAGCCGAGGGTGGACAAGGATCTTCTCAGAGCCTACAGCGACGGGATCATAGCTCTTTCGGGATGCCTTGCGGGGAAGGTGCAGAACTTCCTCCTGAACAGGGACTACGAAGGAGCAAAGCGTGAAGCTATGGAGCTTGACGACATATTCGGCCACGGAAACTTCTTTCTGGAGATTCAGGATCAGGGCCTGGACGAGGAAGCATTCATAAACCCGCAGCTTCTGAAGCTTTCAGAGGAGCTTGACATACCTCTTGCGGCAACCAACGACGTTCACTACGTGAACAGATCCGATGCGGAGGCCCACGACGTGCTTCTGGCCATACAGACAGCGACTACGGTGGACGACGAAAACAGGATGCGCTTTCCCAACGACCAGTTCTACCTTAAGAGCGAAGACGAGATGCGCAGGATTTTCTCATTTTGTCCGGAAGCGGTGGACAACACCCAGAAGATAGCCGAAAGGTGCAACGTGGAGTTCACCTTCGGAGAGTACCACCTGCCTGAGTTCATTCCGCCGGAAGGATATACCAACAGAGAGTACCTGAGAGAGCTGTGCCGTAAAGGACTTTCGGAAAGGTACGACCCGGTCACGCCGGAGCTTACGGAGAGGCTGGAATACGAAATGGGCGTAATAGAGTCCATGGGCTACGTGGAGTACTTTCTCATCGTCTGGGACTTCATAAACTACGCCAGGGAAAACGGCATAATGGTGGGGCCGGGCAGAGGCAGCGCCGCAGGAAGCCTTGTGGCCTACAGCCTGAGAATCACCGACATAGATCCGATAAAGTACTGCCTCATCTTTGAAAGATTTTTAAATCCTGAGAGGGTGAGCATGCCGGATATAGATATAGATTTCTGCATCGAAAGACGTGGAGAGGTAATAGAGTATGTAAAGAGAAAGTACGGAAAGGAAAACGTGTCTCAGATAATAACCTTCGGTACCATGAAGGCAAAGGCTGCAATCAGGGACGTGGGAAGGGCTCTTAACCTGACTTATGCCGAGGCCGACAGAATAGCCAAGGCCGTACCTTTTGATCTTAAGATGACTCTGGACAGAGCCCTTGAAACCAGCCCGGAGCTTAAGAAGATGTACGACGAGGATCCGAAAGTTGCAAAGGTTGTGGACATGAGCCGGGCCATAGAGGGGATGCCGAGACATGCCTCCACCCACGCGGCAGGAGTTGTAATTTCAAAGCTTCCCCTTGATGAATACGTGCCTCTTTACATGTCGGATAAAGGCGTAGCTACCCAGTTCAACATGACCACCATCGAGGAGCTGGGGCTCCTGAAGATGGATTTTCTGGGGCTCAGGAACCTTACGGTCATAAGGGACGCCCTGGAGCTCATAAGAAAAGATCACGGAGTGGAAATAGACTTTGCGAAGATGGGCTACGACGACAGAGCTGTCTACGACATGATAGCCTCCGGAAACACGGAAGGCGTATTTCAGCTCGAAAGCGCAGGCATGACCCAGTTCATGAAAAACCTGAAACCGACGTGTTTTGAGGACATCGTGGCAGGAATAGCCCTTTACAGACCGGGGCCTATGGACTCCATTCCCAAGTACATAGAGAATAAGAAAAATCCGGAGCACATAAGCTACGTAACTCCCGAGCTTGCGCCTATCCTTGACGTTACTTACGGCTGCCTTATATATCAGGAGCAGGTAATGCAGATAGTAAGGGAGCTGGCAGGCTACAGCTACGGAAGATCCGACATCGTTCGCCGCGCCATGAGCAAGAAGAAGAGCGACGTCATGATGGAGGAAAAGGGATACTTCATCTACGGCAAGGAAGACGAGAATGGAAACGTTGAGATTCCAGGCTGTGTGAGAAACGGAATATCGGCTTCTGCAGCAGAGGCGATATTTGCGGACATGGAGACCTTCGCCCAGTACGCGTTCAATAAATCCCACGCGGCAGCTTACGCCGTCATAGCTTACGAGACGGGATACCTTAAGAAATACTATCCCGTTGAGTTTATGGCAGCCCTTATGACCAGCGTAATGGGAGATTCGGGGCAGATTGCGAAGTACATAAGAAACTGCACCGACATGGGCATAGAGGTTCTGCCTCCTTCCGTAAACGAAAGCGATAAGAAGTTCACGGTTAAGGACGGAAAGATCCGTTTCGGACTTCTGGGGGTTAAGAACGTTGGAGAAGGAGCCATAGACGCGATCATAAAGGCAAGAGAAGAAAAAGGCATGCCTAAAGACATATTCTCCTTCATAAACGGCATAGATACGGGCCTTGTGAATAAAAAGGCCGTGGAGAGCCTCATAAAGGCGGGAGCCCTTGACTGCTTCAATCCCAACAGGGCGGCCCATCTTGCGGTTTACGAGATGCTCATGGAATCGGCACAGAACTCCGCCAGAAAGAACATAGAAGGGCAGATTTCCCTGTTTCAGACGAGCAGCGAGGCCATGAGCCAGGGGGACGTGGTAGGCAATCTTCCGGATGTTGCAAACTTCGACAAGGACGACCTTCTCGCCATGGAAAAGGAGATGACAGGAGTATACATAACCGACCATCCCCTGAACAAGTATGAAAATCTGATAAAGAAGGCGGCTACCGTTACCAGCGAAGAGCTTTCAGGACTTCAGGAAGAAGGAAATCACAGGATAAAGGACGGCCAGATGGTGGTCGTCGCCGGAATGATTACGGGTAAGAAGACCCTTGTGACGAAAAGCAAGAAGCTTATGGCCTTTGTGGACATCGAGGATATGTACGGCGCCGTTGAAGTTGTGGTATTTCCAAACGTCTACGAAAGATGCCTTTCAGATGTCAGCGAGGACAGGGTTGTGGCAATCCGTGGAAAGGTGGACGTGAAGGAAGAGGAGGCTCCGAAAATCCTCGCTGAATCCATCGTGGACATAAACAGGGTGGAGGAGCTTTTAAAGGAGCCTTCAGGCCGGACGAGCGGTTATGCAAGGCGCGGGGCAGGGACAAAGGCTTCAGCCGGAGCCAGGAGCTCAGGCGAACCGAACCCGGTAAAGGTGAGAATTCCAGCAGAAGGCGATGAGAAACAGATTTTGTCCGCTCTTTCAGGAATATTTAAAAACCACAGGGGAGACGTTCCCGTCCTCATTTACCTTCAGTCGGGAAAAATAGTGAGAACGGGGAAAAACGGCGGCGTGAGACCGACCCTTGCCTTTGCTGAAGAAGTGGCGGACATAGTAGGAAATGCCAATGTGAAAATAGAGGTGATAGCGAGATGAGAAGAATAGGAGTGCTTACCAGCGGCGGAGATTCGCCGGGCATGAATGCGGCGGTGAGAGCCGTTGTAAGGTGCGGCATAGACGCAGGCCTTGAGGTCTACGGAATATACAGAGGCTACGAGGGCCTTCTGGACGGAGAGATAGAGGAGCTTGACAGGCGCAGCGTAGGCGACATCCTCCACCGTGGCGGAACCATACTTAAGACAGCCAGAAGCGAAAGGTTCAAGACACCCGAGGGTCTTGAAAGAGCTGAAACCGTCCTTAAGACTTTCGGAATAGAAGGTCTCGTCATAATAGGAGGGGACGGCTCTTTAAGGGGCGGCCTGGATCTTTCAAAGCGTGGAATAAAGGTCATGGGACTTCCGGGAACCATAGATAACGACCTTGGTTACACGGACTTTACCATAGGCTTTGATACGGCAGTAAATACGGTTTTGGAGGCCATATCGAAGATTAGAGATACGTCATCCTCCCACGAGAGGACGACGGTAATAGAGGTCATGGGAAGGCGGTGCGGAGACATAGCCCTCTACTCCGGCCTTGCAGGAGGCGCCGAAGCCGTTCTCATACCTGAGATAAAAAGCAGCGTCAACGACATCTGCATGAAGATACTGATGAGCGCCAACAAGGGCAAGGAGCACAGCATCATCGTAAACGCCGAAGGCTCGGGAATTTCCTCTCAGGAGCTGGTGGACCAGATTACGGAAAAGACGGGAAGAGATACGAGGCTGGTGGTTCTTTCATACCTTCAGAGAGGCGGAACCCCTACGTTAAGCGACAGGACCCTTGCGACCCTTTGCGGGGCCAAGGCGGTTAAGCTGCTGGCCGAGGAATCGGACAGCAGGGCCATGGGAACTGCGGGAGGCATAATTACGGCCTTTGATCTTGAGGAAGCCCTTGAGCAGAAGAGGGAGATAGACAGCGAGCTTTACGATTTAGTGGAGGTACTCAGCAAATGAAGAAGACGGCTATCATATACACCAGCAAGTACGGCTCGGCCGAAAGATATGCCCAGTGGCTGGCGGAAGAGACAGGATCGGATCTATATAAAAGCGACGTGCAGACAGAAGCCCTTTCAGGATATGAACGCATAGTCTTTGGAGGAGGCATTCACGCAGGAGGAATAGAAGGTATAGCGAAATACAGAAAAATATTTAAAGCCATGCCTGAAAAGGAATACGTGGCCTTTGCGGTAGGACTCAATCTGGGAGATGCCGAGAGGAGAGAATGCAGAGAGATAAACTTCAGAAAGGCGATGACGGACATTCCGTGCTTCTTTCTCAGAGGAGCATACGATCCGGAGAAAGTTAAAGGATTTGACAAAAGCCTTATGAAGTTTGTGAAAAAGGCCATAAGCAAGAAGCCCGAGCATGAGAGAACCAGAGAAGAGGGAGAACTTCTGGATGCAATCATAAACGGAGCGGACTACGTGGACAGGTCATCTCTCGTGCCGCTGGCCGAGGCTCTGAAGTCGGATGAACCTGTGCCTCTTAATAATTACGGCCAGGATTACGACGGAGCTCTGGCAGAAGCCATCGAGCGGCTTGCAAAGAAGAAAAAAGACAGAGAGGAATAGTTTTCGAGGAGAAATATGGATTTATTTACAATAGCGATACTTGCGGTTTCAGTCGTATGCCTCATAGTGAGCCTGATGGTTTTTGTCAGGGTCAGAGCCATGGAGGAAAAGACTGCAAAGAGTATAGACGAAGCGGTTAAGAGACAGACAGACGCCATAAAGGAGACGGTAAACGGCGGCTTTTCGTCCGCCCAGAGCGACATCGTAAGAGGCGTGGGAGGAACCGTTAAGAACATGGGCGACATGATAAGCGACGCTCAGGATAAGAGGCTTAAGGCTCTGGGCGAGGATTTTTCCAAGATGTCCATGGAAAACGAGCAGAAGCTGGAGCAGATAAGAACGTCCATGTCCAGGCAGATAAGAGAGCTGACGGAGGACAACAACAGGCAGATAGAGAAGATGCGTCAGACCGTGGACGAGAAGCTTCAGAAGACCCTTGAGGACAGGATAAGCCAGTCCTTCAGACTTGTAAACGAACGTCTGGAACAGGTTTACAAAGGTCTCGGAGAAATGCAGAATCTGGCTTCCGGGGTAGGAGACCTTAAAAAGGTCCTGACCAACGTAAAGACGAGGGGAATTCTGGGAGAGGTTCAGCTGGGAGCCATACTGGAGCAGATTTTGAGCCCCGAGCAGTATGAGACCAACGTAAAGACGAAGCCGTCCGGAAACGGCCGTGTGGAGTTTGCCGTAAAGCTTCCGGGGGCGGGAGAGACTCCCGTATATCTTCCTATCGACTCCAAGTTTCCTGGAGACGCCTACGGAAGACTTCAGGATGCGTATAACGCAGGAGACAAGGCTGAGATAGAGGCAGCATATAAGGCTCTGGAGGCTGTGCTTAAGTCAGAGGCCAAGGACATAAGGGATAAGTATCTGGAGCCGCCTTACACCACCGATTTTGGAATAATGTTCCTGCCTTTCGAGGGACTTTACGCGGAGATCGTAAACAGAGGACTTCTGGAGGTGCTTCAGAGAGACTACAAGGTCAACGTGGCGGGGCCGACTACCATGGCCGCTCTCTTAAACAGCCTTCAGATGGGCTTTAAGACCCTTGCCATTCAGAAGAGGTCAGGAGAGGTCTGGGAGGTTCTGGGCGCAGTGAAGACCGAGTTCGGAAAGTTCTCAGATGCCCTCGAGGCGGCCCAGAAGAAGATAAGGGCGGCAGACGGAGATCTTGATAAGCTCATAGGAACCAGAACCAACGTCATGAAGAGAAGGCTTTCGGCCGTTGAGGCGCTGGACGACGAGAGTTCGTCAAAAGTGCTTGGAATAGAGGAGTAACGGAGTTTGAGCATTTTTGCAATAGGAGACCTTCATCTTTCTCTGGATGAGAGGATAGAAAAGCCCATGGACGTATTCGGAACGGCCTGGGAAAATCATCAGGAGAAGGTGAAGGAGTACTGGACAAAAACCGTAACGGAAGCAGACACGGTCATAATATGCGGCGACGTTTCCTGGGGACTTAAGCTGGACGAGGCCATGGCAGATTTAACCTGGGTTCACCATCTTCCGGGCAGGAAGGTAATAGTCAAGGGAAATCACGACCTGTGGTGGACTTCCATTTCCAGGCTCAATGCACTATTTGACGACGTGTTCTTCCTGCAAAACGACGCGTACCCGGTGGATGAGGACGTGTGCATATGCGGAAGCCGGGGCTGGATAACGCCGGACAGCGCAGGATTTACCGACCACGACAGGAAGATATACGACAGGGAGCTTTTAAGGCTGAGAATGTCACTGGAAGCGGGAAAAAAGACGGGTTGCCGGAATATAGTAGCAGGCCTTCACTACCCGCCTACGGGAGACACTCATCAGGACAGCGAAGTGACGAGGATGCTTTCGGAGTTCGGCGTCAGAAAGTGCGTATACGGACATCTTCACGGGCCGGACGCTTTTAAAAACGGAATAAAGGGTATATTAAACTCAGTGGATTATCAGCTGGTGTCCCTGGATTATCTCAAGGGACAGGTTAAGAAAATATATTAGAGAGGGTGACAGGATAAATGGCAGAAGTAAAAAGAGTAATACTGATGGTAATGGACAGTCTGGGAATAGGAGAGCTTCCCGACGCTGAAAAGTACGGCGACAGAGGAGCGGACACCCTGGGACATATTGCGGACAGAATGGGAGAAAGCTTTAAGATTCCGGAGCTTTCAAAGCTGGGCTTTGGAAACATAGAAAATGCGGCAGGAGGAAGGTTTAAAGATGAAAATCCGGAAGGGTCTTTCTGCCGTCTCATGGAAAAGTCCGCTGGAAAGGATACCATTACGGGGCACTGGGAGATAGCGGGAATCGAGACGAAGATTCCGTTTAAGACTTACCCGGATGGATTTCCAAAGGAATTCATTGAAGAATTTGAGAAGGAAATAGGAAGAGAGGTCATAGGAAACTATCCTGCCTCGGGAACAGAGATCATAGAAACCCTGGGCGACGAGCACGAGGCAACGGGCAAACCAATAATCTATACGTCCGCGGATAGCGTCCTTCAGATCGCCGCGAACACAGACGTGATTCCTCTCCCTGAGCTTTACGAAATCTGTGAAAAGGCGAGAGCCCTTCTCCACGGCGACTGGGCATGCGGCAGGGTTATAGCAAGGCCTTACGTGAAGGAAAACGGCAAGAGGGTAAGAACTTCCGACAGACACGACTACGCCGTCGCGCCTCCTGAGGAGACCCTTCTGGACAAAGTCGCAAAGGCTGGAAAAACCGTATATGCGGTGGGTAAAATCAGAGATATTTTCGACGGCAAAGGCGTAACCGAGGCCGTCCATACGGAAAGCAACATGGACGGAGTGGATAAGACCATTGAAGCCATGGAAAAGGATTTTGAAGGATTCATCTTCACAAATCTGGTGGACTTTGACTCCATGTACGGACACAGGAGAAATCCGGAAGGCTACGGACAGGCCATCATGGACTTTGACGGCCGCCTGCCTGAGATAAAGGCTGCCATGAAGCCGGGGGACGTCCTCATGCTGTGCGCAGATCACGGAAACGACCCGGTTCACGCAGGAACGGACCACACCAGGGAGTACATTCCTCTTGTAGTTTACGGAGATGCCGTTAAGGCAGGAGTAAACTTAGGCACCAGGGATTCCTTTGCCGATATAGGAGCCACCATAGCGGAAATGCTGGGCACTGAAACCACTTCCATAGGCGAAAGCTTTGTTAAGGAGATTTTGAAATGATGAACATGAACGATATAATACTGAAAAAGCGAAACGGCGGAAAGCTTTCTCAGGAGGAGATAAAGTATTTTGTTAACGGATACACCAAAGGCGACATTCCCGATTACCAGGCGGCAGCCCTTCTCATGGCCATATACTTTCAGAAGATGGACAGAGAAGAGACTTTCCAGCTTACCGATGCCATGCGCTACTCCGGCGACACCATAGAACTTTCGGAAATCCGCGGCGTAAAGGTGGATAAGCACTCCACCGGAGGAGTTGGGGATAAGGTATCCCTCATAGTAGCTCCAATCGTAGCAGCCTGTGGCGTTCCGGTGGCCAAAATGAGCGGACGCGGCCTAGGCTTCACCGGCGGCACCATCGACAAGCTGGAATCCATTCCGGGCTTTCAGACGTCCATGGAGCCTGACGACTTCACGAAGCAGGTAAACGACATAGGAATAGCCATAATCGGCCAGACTGCCCACGTGGCCCCTGCCGATAAGAAACTCTACGCTCTCCGCGACGTTACGGGAACCGTCGACAACTTCAGCCTTATAGCTTCCAGCATCATGAGCAAGAAGCTGGCTGCCGGAAGCGACGCCATACTTCTCGACGTAAAGTGCGGAAACGGCGCATTTATGGAAAGCGAATCGGACGCTGTAAAGCTTGCCGAGCTCATGTGCAGCATAGGTGAGGCCGCAGGAAAGAAGACGGTGGCGGCGGTAACCGACATGAGCCAGCCTCTGGGTCACGGAGTCGGAAACAGTATAGAGGTAATAGAAGCCATTGAAACCCTCAAGGGAAACGGCCCGGAGGACATTACCGAGCTCACCATGCGCCTTGCAGGAATAATGATCTATCTGGGAGGCCGTGCAAAGACGGCAGACGAGGGAAAGGTAATGGCCGCCCACGCAGTAAAGAGCGGAATGGCTCTGGCCAAGTTCAGAAAGTTTGTAGCCGCCCAGGGCGGAAATCCTGATGTGGCTGACGATTATTCCCTTTTCCCTCAGCCGAAGGAAAAGAAGAACCTTATCGCTCAGACAAGCGGCTACGTAAGCGAGATAACCGCCCGTTCCATCGGCCTTGCCTCCCAGCACACGGGGGCAGGCAGAGCCACCAAGGAGGACTCCATCGACCTTTCCGCAGGAGTAATTCTCCATAAGAAGGTAGGCGACAAAGTCGGCAAAGGCGACATCCTCGCAACCTTCTACGGAAACGATAAGAAGAAAGTGGCAAACGCCGAAGCAGAAGCCTCCTCAGCCTTTGTCATAACCGGAGAGAAGGTCACGAGACCGGTTCTGATTAAGGAGATAATAGGGATATAGAGAGGACACGGACAGTGCATATTTAAGTCTGGTGGAGGGTAAAAGGCTTGCAGACGAATGTGGAGTATACGGAACGCATGTTTTTTGATATAATGCAATAAAAAGGGAGGTGGAGGAATGCCAACGATTTCTATGTTCAGGGGGATTAAAGTATGTATATACTGGAAAGACCATATGCCGCCACATTTTCATGCATTTTATGGTGGCTCAGAAGTGATTGTATCTATTGATGAGCTTGAAGTCATGGAAGGAGAGATGGCTTCAAAACAGCTGAAGATGTTATTAGGCTGGGCAGCGTTTCATCAGGAGGAGTTGCGTGAGAACTGGGAGCTTGCAAGAGCACAGCAGGAACTGTTCGCAATAGAGCCGTTGAGATAGCAGGACTTTAAAACGGGAGGTGATATTTATGCCTAATACAGTAGAATATTATCTTTCCAGAGGATTTGATCGTAAAGCGGCAGAGTACTATGCCGGCGGACGCAAAAAGATTACCGGAGTGACCGCAAACGATGATTACACGCTGACGTTAACTTTTGATAATGGTGAAAAACGGATTTTGGACATGAAACCGTCGCTGAAAAAAGGCACCGTGTTTGAGAGTTTTGCAGATATTGATAATTTTAAAAGAGTCTACCTTGATGACATGGGAAGTGTAGCCTGGGATATTGATCCGAATGTAGACAGCAATGATGTATGGAATAATAAAGTGGATATCTGTCCGGACAGCTGCTATATGGACAGCAAGCCATTGAAAGGTGAATAACATAACCGAAAACAGCTTACACAAACTTTACAAGCCGCGGTATTGCTTAATGCCGCGGCTTTGTGATATACTGAGAAAGGCGCAGGATTCGGGTCATTGCTGATTTTGCCCGCGCCGGAGACTACCGCGTCCCATTCGATGCGGAGATGAAAGGAGAACCCTAAATGTCAGAATCAAAGGGAAAGTTTTATATCACCACACCAATTTACTATCCGAGCTCAAATCTTCACATAGGCCACACCTACTGTACCGTTATGGCCGATGCCATGGCCAGGTTTAAAAGGCTTTGCGGCTACGATGTGAGATTCTTAACGGGTACCGACGAGCACGGACAGAAGATACAGACCATAGCCCAGGAAAAGGGCGTTACGCCCCAGGAATACGTTGACGAGGTCGTTGCGGGAATCAAGGATCTGTGGAAGACCATGGAGATTTCCTACGACGATTTCATCAGAACTACGGAAGAAAGACACGTGAAGCGTGTTCAGGCCATTTTCATGAAGATGTACGAAAAGGGCGACATATATAAAGGGGAGTACGAGGGAATGTACTGCACTCCTTGTGAGTCCTTCTGGACAGAGAGCCAGCTGGTGGACGGCTGCTGCCCGGACTGCGGAAGACCCGTTCAGAAAGCCAAGGAGGAAGCCTACTTCTTCAGACTTTCCAAATATCAGGACAGACTCCTGGATTTGTTTGAGAACAATCCTGAGTTCCTCCAGCCGGAAAGCAGAAGAAACGAGATGATTTCCTTCGTAAAGCAGGGACTTGACGATCTGTGCATCTCCAGGTCTACATTTGACTGGGGAATTCCTGTTCCTATCGACGAAAAGCACGTCATCTACGTATGGCTGGACGCCCTTTCAAACTATATAACCGCTCTCGGCTATCCCGACGATCCGGATCTTTACGACAAATACTGGCCGGCGGATTTCCACCTTGTCGGAAAGGAAATCGTGAGATTCCACACGGTAATCTGGCCTGCAATGCTCATGTCCATGGATCTGCCTCTTCCCAAGCACGTTCTGGGTCACGGCTGGCTTCTCCTTGAAGGCGGCAAAATGAGCAAATCCAAGGGAAACGTTGTGGACCCTGTTAAGCTCATAGAAAGATACGGCATAGATGCCCTGAAGTACTTCCTCCTCAGAGAGTACACCTTCGGACAGGACGGAGTCTACACCAACGAGGTTATGCTGAAGAGGATAAACTACGATCTGGCCAACGATCTGGGAAATCTGGTTTCCAGAACGGCATCTATGATAGAAAAGTACTGCGGAGGATACGTTCCGGAAGCTACCACCGAAGACGATATAGACAGAGACCTTAAGAAAATTGCAACAGGTGCAGCTTCTAAAGTAGAAGAGCAGATGGATAAGTTCGCCTTCAACATGGCTCTTGAAGAAATCTGGGTTCTCATTCGTCGCGCCAATAAGTACATCGACGAGAAGATGCCTTGGGTTCTGGCAAAGGATGAGTCTAAGAAAGCTGAGCTCGACACATGCATGCACAACCTGGCGGAATCCTTGAGAATCGTATCCATACTCATAAGCCCGTTCATGAACGAAACCGCCCAGAAGATAAGAAAGCAGATGGGTTTGTGGTATGCAGACATCGTCTGGGAGGATGCGTTCAAATTCGATATGATGAACGGAGAGCAGGTTAAGAAGGGAGAGAATATCTTCCCGCGCCTGGACATAGAAAAGGAACTTGAAGAGCTGGAGGCTATGAACGGCCATAAGGAGGAGAACATACCTCTGGAGCTGAAGCCTGAAATCGAATTTGACGATTTTGACAAGATAGATTTCAGAGTCGGCACTATCGAAAGCGCCGAAAAGCATCCGAAAGCTGACAAGCTTCTCGTCTTCCAGGTTAAGATGGGAACGGAGAGACGCCAGATCATATCAGGAGTTGCCGAGCATTTTACACCTGAAGAGATGGTGGGAAAGAAGGTTATCGTCGTTGCAAACCTGAAGCCAAGAAAACTTCGCGGCCTGGAGTCAAAGGGCATGATCATCTTTGCCGACAACGGCGAAAAGCTGGCTCTCGTATCCACCGATGCAGAAGACGGAAACACTGTAAGCTAAAACCATCCCCCGGGGCGGACGGCGCCTTCGGGGGAATTTTCATAAAAACGGAGAAAACCATGTTATTCGATGCACATGCACATATAAATCAGGATACTTTTACCGATGAGGAAAGGGCTGAGATTATAAAGGAGTGCGAAAAGTCCCAGCTTTTGTCCTACGTCCTGGATGCAGGCTTTGACCTTCCTTCATCAAAACAGGCAGTAAAGGATGCCGAGGAAAACCCGTGGATATACGCAGCAGTAGGAGTACACCCCCACGATACCGACTCCATGACAGAAGAAATTCTTGACGGGATTGAACAGCTGGCCGCTCACCCCAAAGCCGTTGCAATAGGCGAGATAGGCCTGGATTTTCACTACGACTTTTCCGACAGGGAGAACCAGAGAAAATGGTTCCGAAGACAAATAAGGCTTGCAAATAATCTGAAAATGCCTATAATGATACATACGAGGGAAGCAGACGAGGAGACTTTTAACATACTCTGCGAGGAAGGCGCTTTTTCCGACGAGAGAAAGACGTGGTTTGCAAAAAGACCCGGCCCGGACGGAACGCCGGAAAGCCACGGGGCAGTATTGCTTCACTGCTATTCGGGAAGCGCGGAGCTTGCAAAGGAGTACGTGAAAAAGGGCGCGACCATTTCAATCTGCGGCCCTGTAACGTATAAGAACAATAAGAAAACCGTCAGAGTGGTGGAGGAAATTCCGCTCTGCTATCTGACAGCTGAAACAGATTCGCCCTATCTTACGCCGGAGCCGCTGCGGGGGAAGAAAAACCGCCCGTGGTACGTGGAGCACACCGTGCGAAAGATAGCCGATATAAAAGGTATAACCTTTGAAGAAGCGGCAGAAGCCACATGCAGAAATGCCCTCGGATTTTTCGGAATAGACTGGATGAATTCGAGGTAAAGGGCGATATCGAGGCGAAGCCGCATTAAGGAGGAACGTAAAATGAAAAAGAAAAGCGTCGTTTTGATGGTACTTGCAATGATGATGATCGTGGCAATGTCCTTTGCCATGGCTTCCTGCGGGGATAAGGAAGAGCCTACCCTGGAAACCTACATAGCATCGGATGAGGAAGCAAAGGCTGAAATCGAAGACATGGCGGAAGCCAACGGACTTGACATTTCAATAGTAGGAAATGAACTTACATACACATATAAGTACGATCAGACCTTTGATGAGGACACGGCCGCAATGATATCCGAGCAGCTGGAGTCGGCAATGTCATCCATGGATTCCACGTTCAGCGGAATTGCAGATGACCTTGAGGAACAGACCGAAATATCCGGCATCACGGTTGTAGTCGTATATCAGAACGGCGACGGCAGCGAGCTCTACAGCCAGACCTACACAGCTGAGTAGGGCGAGAAAGGCTTAGAACACGGCGAGCAGCATGGAGGCACGTGACATTTTGTTGCTGAGAAAGCTCCTCCTGTACAGCTGAAAAAGCTCACGTACTGCTGAGAAAGCCCTCGTACTCGGATTTTCGCTTTTCGAAAGATTTACGAGTACGAAACTGCTCGTTTTATAATGATTTTAATGCAATCAGTACCACGGAACACCTGATTTTAAAGGCCATCGTGGTATTGATTTGTTTTTAAGCAGCGTTTTAGTAGTATTTTGACGCTCGTGACTGCAATATTTTTTGGATATTCCGAGCATCGCGCATAAATTGGCGCTGGTACCAGCGCTGAATTCGAGCATCGCGCATAAATCGGCGCCAGTATCAGCACTGATTCTGGACTCCTTGCCTCCGAAGGTGACCTCTCAGCTTACCGCCTCTTTTTCCTGTGCGAAATTACCGCGCCGGCTGCTAAAAGGATGGCGAGGGCAGCGATGGCTGCGCAAAGACCGAGCCAGGCAGGGGAGAGAACCCACAGCCATGACCAGCTGATGTTTCCGGTCAGTTTTAAGATGATGAACACGAGAGTGAGACTGCTGCAGAATCCCATTCCCGTGTTCTCTATTTTTTTGCCGGTGCTCTGCTGAAACAGTATGGCTTTTATGCATATGCCGGAAAAGCAGAGAAACATGCCGGCGGAAATCAGCACGATTGAAGATGTCTGGGAAAAGCTGCGAAGGGAAGAGAGAAAGATGCAGATGATTCCGGAGACGATGAGAACGTTTGAAATCAGTCTGGCCATTCCTTCCGCTCTGCTTTCGGAAACGGTCTTTATGAGGATTTCATCTGTTCTTTCCGCCATTTTATCTTCCGGAATTTTTTCGCCGCTGAAAAACTCGGTAAGGGAGATGTTAAGTTCGTCGCACAGAGGTCTGTACAGAGCCGGATCCGGAAGGTTTCGCCCGTTTTCCCAGTTGCCAATTGTCCTGTCCGATACGCCCAGCTTTTCCGCAAGGTTCTGCTGAGTCATGCTCTGCTCGCGCCTGCACTGCGCTATGAACATTCCTATTTTCTTCTGATCCATTGTAGGTGTCTCCTTTGAAGTATGTTTTCGAAGAAAATTGTATCATCGAGCCAGCTCATTTTACAGGAAACAGGCCGAGGGTTTTGCTGATTCCGGCTGCTGCGGCCATGGCGGAGGAAAATGCGAACTGCAAATTGTAGCCGCCTGTCATGCCGTCTACGTCCAGGGTTTCTCCGATGACAAAGAGGCCCGGATGAGATGTCACCTCAAAGGTCTTCCTGTCTGTAGCATTAAGGCTCACGCCCCCTCTGGTTGCCATAGCCGCGTTAAAGCTTGCTACCTCTGAAACGGTAAGCGTATCTGCGAGGAGCCGCCGGGAAATGGCTGAAATCTTTCCGCGGGACTGGTCCTCCAGAAGCTGAGTAAAGCTCTTGGGAAGCCCGAAGGTTTCCGATAAGGTGTTCGCCGGAGATTTTTTGCTTTCCGAGAGGATTTGGTTTATTTCTTTTACGGTGATATTTCTGTCCGGCAGGTAGTTTATGGAAAGCCTGCTGCCGGGCTCAAGGTATCTGGAAATGTGAAGAATGGCTGGCCCTGACAGGAATTTTTCCGCAAAGAGAAGAGGTCCGGTGATTTCGGCAATCATTTTTCCGCTCTGCGCAAAAGCGGCAGCTGAGATACGGGAAAATGAAACACCGCTCAGACGGCCGTACGGGTAGTCCTCAACGTAAACCGGGGCCAGCGCAGGCTTCGGCTTTACAATCTGTCCGGAAAATCCCGAAATATCCCGGGACAGGATGCCTAATATAGAGCCGTCGGAACCGGTTTTGGGGAAAGAGGAACCGCCGCAGGCGATAACCAGATTTCGGCATCTGAAGGTCTTTTCGCCGGAAGCGACTTCCCACCGGGCGGTGTCTTTATCAAGGGCGGTTATTTTGCTGACTTTGCAGTCTGTCAAAATTTCAAAGCCGTTTTCTCTGGCGCCGCTGACGAGCACGTTCAGCACGTCCCTTGCTTTTTCGCTTTCGGGAAAGACTTTGCCGTCGTCGCGGGCATAGAGGGTAAGTCCGCGGCTTTGGAAGAATTCCATAAGTTTGACATTGCTGTATTTGTAGAGGCAGGAGCGGATAAGGGGGCCTGCCTCAAAGTAGCAGGGTATGAAGTCTTTGATGGAACCGGCGTGGGTAAGGTTGCACATGCCGCCTCCCGAAATCAGCAGCTTTTGTCCGGGAAAAGAAGAACCCTCCAGAATTAGCCCGCTGACTTTCCCGTTCATTCCGCAGGCACAGCAGAGACCCGCCGCGCCGCCGCCTGCAATTATCACGTCGTAAATCATCGCAATCTCCCATGAAAAATATTTTAGATAACAAATTCTCAGGCAGTTATAGTATAATAGAAAATCATAGGAATATAAAGGAGGACGAAAGCTTTGAAGCATAAATTTATAGCCAAGAGATACTGGAAGGATCAGAGCACGGCCATGGGTCAGTCCGACGTAATGGCAAAATCCTTTGACGACGTTATAAACCTGAGTCTGGGAGATCCGGACCTGATAACCGATGACATAATCATAGAAGGAGCATTTAAGGACGCAAAGGCCGGGCACACCAAGTACACCGACTTCAGGGGAGACCCGGAGCTCAGAGCGGAGATATGCAAGTTCTATAAGGAAGAGTACGACATGGACGTCAAGGACGAGGAAGTCTTTGTCTGCGCATCCGGCTGCCTTGCCATGTACCTGGTGCTGGAGGCTATTTTGGACGACGGAGACGAGGTAATAATGCAGGCTCCGTATTTCACGCCTTACCCTCAGCAGGTGGAGTTGGCAAGGGGAATTCCTGTGGAGCTGCCTACATACGAGGAAGAGGATTTTCAGATAGACACGGACAGGCTCGAAAGCCTCATAAACGAAAGGACGAAGGCGATAATCATAAACTCGCCGAGCAATCCTACGGGAAACTGCCTGACCGTCGAGACCATGGAAAAGATAGCCGCCATAGCGAAGAAGTACGACCTCATAGTGATTTCAGACGACATATACACTTCGTTCAGCTATCAGAACCCGTTCGTTCCAATCGCATCTCTTAACGGCATGAAGGAGAGAACCATAGTGATAAACTCGTTCTCCAAGAACTTCACCATGACGGGATGGAGAATAGGAAACATCATAGCTCCCGATTACATAATACAG
>CASFAX010000032.1:0-19027 GCA_949292945.1 uncultured Bacillota bacterium
TATATTATGCTGCGGCAGCATAAAAACAGCCCAGCAGTGCTAAACCGCAGAGTCGAATTCAACTTATTTAAAACCGTCCACCCTAAAGGGAGCATACCAAATTTGCGGGCCAGGAAACACAATCGGCTCGACACGGACCATAAAGCGAAATAAGTTGGCCATCCTGTTTAGATACTGTCACATGGCCCGCAGAGGTGGCATATAAATTGGCCAAAACGTTCAATCAGCAGCATCTGGCCCGCAAAGGCAGCTAACGTGCGGACCATTCTCCAATATATCAGGCATTTGGCCCACAGCCAAAACTTCGGACTTCTACAGCCAACGCGTCAAGCTTCCACAGCAGACATCTCAAGGCGCTCCCAACGAGCTCTTCAGTCGAAATGCAGTTTCCCGCAGCGAACGTATTATCGCTCTCTATCCTTATATACCATGCAGAATCTGCATCCGGCGCTGCTGCCTTTGCAACTGGCGCACTCTGCCCCCGGGCTATGGTAGCTGTCGCTTACTGCAAGATAGAGTCCGCAGCAGGACTTTGCAGGTCTGAGGCCGCCGGATGGGTCGAGCTGCACTCCCAAGCTGCCGAAGTCGAGAATCTTTGCGATATTTTCCGTCTCGGAAATGTCCATTCCGTAAAATCCCGGCCCGAAGCTTTCGCTCAGGCTGAGTCCTTTTCTTCCTGCGTTATTTCCAAGTTCTTTTTCCAAAGAAAAGCGAAGCGCATCCAGATAAGCGCCGCCCCACATATCCACGTAGAACTTCTCCATATCGCCTATAGCGTCCCGGTCAGCATAACAGCCGGTATCATCAAAGTCCTCCGCAAAATTTCCCGAAAAACATTCCTCGACATCTCCCGCAGTGCAGACATAGAAGTACATTCCACAGACTGCACTTTTCGGTATTCTCTCAAAAGCTCTGCACTTTACCGTTACGTTCACTGCGGCAGGCTGACCTGAATTTTCCTGCTCTCCCGGCTCCCTGTATAAGGCAGAATATTCCGTCAGCATATCATTAAAGATAGTTAACTCTGCCGGCCTTTCTTCTGAGAAAGAAAACTCGCCCGGGCCAAAGAATGCGTATTCAGCCTCTAATTTTATATACGGCTCCATTATCCGTCTGACCGTCGCTGCGCCGTCTTTCATGGACTGAAAGGCGGCGCTTTCCGGCTCTGCTCCGAGCCTTTCTTCCATCAGTTTCAGAGCCGGAGCGTCTGCCCCGGCTCTGTCAGGTTTGAAAATTCCTCTTTCCATTAGTCACACCAAAGGTATTTAGCAGCAGGTGTTCGATGTGACATGCCGTTTCTTTGCAAAACATCGAATGGTTTTTCGACCTCAGGCGCCAGAAAATGCATCCACATCGAATAATTCTCACGAAATACCGCTACGAAATGGTGGTTTTTTCGATGTTTTACGCTCTCATAGGAAATACATCGAAAAACCGTTCGATGTATACCGGGAAAATCCCCTCTGACATCGAACACGGGCGAACAGCGCAACGAATCACATCGAACACTGGGCCAAAATTGTCGAACGCGGCCAAGAATCAACGAAAATCAGCTGAACTGACCGCACCTGACTGCCTAGCAGTGCTTTATATCCGTATACTCGGCGACTTCGCGGCTGGTGGTGAAAAGGTCGTCCTTTGACAGGTCGTGGATGTCGCTGTGGCCCGTTATCCTTGCGAAGGTTCTCAGCTCGGAAGCGGTGGTGGTGAGATAATTTGCCACGCGGCGGGAAGCTT
This sequence comes from uncultured Bacillota bacterium, assembly GCA_949292945.1. Lineage (GTDB taxonomy): Bacteria > Bacillota > Clostridia > Peptostreptococcales > Anaerovoracaceae > Avanaerovorax. The sequence continues at coordinate 1,738 of CASFAX010000032.1, forward strand.
TCTCCACATCCAGGCGCTTTCTCAGCTCAGGATTCTGAGTTGCGATTCCCAGAGGGCACATGCCGCTGCCGCAGATTCTGTACTGCTGACATCCCAGGGCTATCATTCCTGCCGTAGCTACTGCAACGGCGTCGGCGCCCATGGCTATTGCCTTCACAAAATCTGCGGATACTCTCAGCCCTCCGGTTATAACCAGTTCAACATCGGAGCCGACCTCGTCCAGATACTTTCTCGCTCTGTAAAGGGCATAAAGGGTAGGAACCGTAGTTGCTTCGCGGAGGAAATAAGGGCTTGAGCCGGTAGCTCCTCCTCTTCCGTCTACGGTTACGAAGTCAGGGCCTGCGGCCAGGGCAAACTTAAGGTCCGCTTCTATCCTTCCTGCGGCGATTTTGATTCCGATAGGTCTTCCTTCGGAGCGGCTTCTCAGCTCGTCCACCAGAGCCTTAAGGTCTGCTTCCGTTTCTATTCCCGGGATTCTGGAAGGGCTCTGAATGTCATCTCCCGGATTCTTTCCTCTGATTTCAGCTATTTCAGGTGTAACCTTTTCTCCCGGAAGGTGTCCGCCCATTCCAGGCTTTGTTCCCTGACCGATTTTAATTTCTATGGCGTCCACTTTTTTAAGGTTCTCGTCGGTTACGCTGTATTTGTTAGGGATGTACTCGAAGATGTACTTATAGGAGTTTTCCATTTCCTCGGGAAGTATTCCGCCTTCGCCGCTGCACTGGGCAGTCTTTGCCATTGCGCTTCCCTTTGCAAGAGCAACCTTTGCCTCACGGGAAAGTGCGCCGAAGGACATGTGGGAAATGTATACAGGCATCTCCAGCTCCATAGGCTTTGCAGCTTTCTTTCCTATTACTGTCTTAAGGCTTACCTCGGCATCGTCATCGAGGGGCATAGGAGAAAGCTGGGCTCCCATGAGAAGCACGTCGTCCCATCCTGCCATAGGAAGCATCGTAGCCATGGCTGCGTCGATGGACTGTCCCGTTTCCGACATCTGATGAATTTCGGCCATGTAGCGCATGTCCGGATCTCTTCTCACCAGGTTAGGGTCTACGGAAAGCTCGTTTCCTCCGGCTGAAGGAATCTGAACGCCTCCTGCCTTGGAAGCATCATCCTCACCGCCATCTTCTATCTTCTCGAACTCGCTCTTCGGTGCGCTGCATAGATAACACTCCGTAAGCTCGTCAAAGGATATGCCTTCCTTTTCCTCGTCGAAAATCCATCCGCAGACTTTGCATCTGTACTTAGCCATTTTTTGTATCCTCCTTCTCATCTCGGAATTTAATCCAAATTCTCCGGTTCTATAAAAACGCTGTTTCCAAAGATGTCAGCAGCTTTTATATTCACTCTCTTTCCTCTTCTCACTATCCTCTCGCACTTTGTCTCGAGGCCTCTGTAATTTCTGGCTGAGACAAAGGACGGCCTGTGGAGCTTTCCGTCAAAGTCGAAATCCACGCTCCAGGACTCGAGAAACTCCAGGGGCTTTTCCCTTATCATCTCCCTGACCTTTGCGGCTTCATCTGCACCTGTCACCTGGGACAAGCCGTTAATCCTGAGAGATTCAAGCTCTATTCTCATCAGCCTGTCCTCTGAAAACGGTATATCCTCAAAGGACAGCCGGTATTTCAATGTAAGATTATCCTTTCTGGCAGCGCCTTCTTCCTCGTATACGCCAAAATCAGCGCCGCAGGCTGTAAGCCTTGCAGCCGACGTCTCAACGGCCAAAGGCCCGGTATCGCAGGCTATGAAACGCCTTCCCGTCTTTGAGGCCACCGCAGCCATGGTTCCGCTTCCGCTGAAAAAGTCCGCGCAGATGTCTCCTTCCTCCGTCGAGGAAAGGATTATCCTCCTCAGAAGCTCCTCCGGTTTCTGGGTCGCATAGCCGGTTCTTTCCGAAGACGTGCGCCCCACCATGTCTATCTGCCAAACGTCCTTCATGTTCACCATGGTGTACCAGCCCACTTCGTCCCTGTATTCCTTTACGCCTTTGAACCGGTACGGTTTAAGCTGGCGATTGTAGGACTTCTCCTGAAGGGGATGGAAACCGTATTTGCGGCTCTTTGCGTAGACCAGAATGGTGTCGTGTTTTCTGGCAAAATGCCTGCTGCTGCTTCCCCCGGATTTATAGTTCCATATTATCTCGTTTACGAAGTTTTCCTCGCCGAAAATCTCATCCATTATGAGCCTGGCGCTGGCAGCGGCGTGCCAGTCAAGGTGAAGCCATATAAGACCGTCGGTAGCCAGAAGCTCCTTCATCTGCATCAGAGCTGACGTCAGCATGGAAAAATATCCGGCTTTACCGAAACGCCAGTTGTCTCCGTAAACGGTGTGCCTTATGGTCTCACCTGCCACCTTCAGCACGGCGTCGTAATCGGCTTTTGAGAAAAACGGCGGATCTATGTATATCATCTTTATCCTGCCGGCCATGCCTTCCCTTCTCAGGAGGCAGTCCATGACCTTTGCGTTGTCGCCGTAAATGAGCATGTTGTCAGGCGAACTTCCATACTGTTCCTTCATAACCAGGCTTACAGGCTCCGATTTTTTAAGCCTTGCGTACCTGCTCTTTCCGTTCCGGTAGGCTCTTCCAAGCTCGCTCATTACAGTCATCGTCTTTTCCTCCTGCCCCGGCTTTCTCTCCTCTGTCCATGGTGTTCATGGCCTGCCGCCACTCCTCCCAGAAGAACCGGAATAAGCTCATCTCTGCCTGCTCTTTTCAGCGCCTTCACGACGGTTTCCCTGTTTTCAGGCTTCCTGTAGTGGATGAGAGCTCTCTGCATCTTCTTTTCCTCGAGGTCTTTGGCAACGTAGACCGGCTTTCCCGTAAACGGGTCTTTTTCAGCGTAGTACATGCACGTGGCCAGCGTCCCCGGCGTAGGGTAAAAATCCTGGGTCTGATCCGGTATGAAGCCGAACTTCTTAAGGTAAAGAGCCAGCTCCACGGCATCGTCAAGGGTGCTTCCCGGATGGGAGCTTATGAAGTACGGTATGAGGTACTGCTTCTTTCCAAGCTCCTCGTTCATCCTCCTGTACTCTTCAGCAAAGCGGTCAAACACTTCAGGTTCGGGCTTTCTCATGTAGTAGAGAACCTTCTTTGAAACGTGCTCCGGCGCCACCTTAAGGGTTCCGCTGACGTGATCCCTGCAAAGCTCCCTCATAAACTCCCGGTGGTGAGGATCCGCCATAAGGTAATCGTACCTTATCCCCGACCTTATGAATACCTTCTTCACCTTCGGAAGGGACTTCACCGCCCTGAGAACATTTAAATAGTCGCTGTGATCGACATCCATGTTGCGGCACACTCCCGGATAGAGGCAGTCTCTGTTTCTGCATACGCCTTTCGTAAGCTGGTCTCTGCACGCAGGTTTTCTGAAATTGGCCGTGGGTCCGCCCACATCGTGAATATATCCCTTAAAGTCAGGCTTCTTAGTGAGTGCTTCTGCTTCACGCCTTATGGATTCGGCGCTTCTGGATCTCACCTGCCTGCCCTGGTGATACGTGAGAGCACAAAACGCGCAGCCTCCGAAGCAGCCCCGGCTCGATACTATGGAGAATTTCACTTCTTTGATGGCAGGCACTCCGCCGTCCCCATCGTACATGGGATGTGCCTCGTTTTCAAATGGAAGCTCGTAAACGTCATCGAGTTCCTGCCTGGTAAGGGGCGGCTGGGGTACGTTCTGAATTACGTAGACAGAATCCGTGTACTTTTCCGCGAGCCTCTTTCCGCTTATGTCGTCGTTGTTTCTGTACTGCATGGCAAAGCTGTCGCAGTACCTGTCCTTACTTTCTGATACCTCATCAAAGGATGGAAGAAACACAGTTTCCCCGTCGTCCTCAGGCTTTGTCCCCTTATAGCACGTTCCCCTTATCCACGTAATGTCCCGGACGTCTATGCCTGAATCAAGGGCTTCAGCTATTTCAAGCATGGCCCGCTCTCCCATTCCGTATATGAGAAGGTCTGCTTTGGCATCCAGGAGCACTGAGCGGCGCACTTTGTCGCTCCAGTAGTCGTAGTGAGCAAGGCGACGGAGGCTTGCCTCGATTCCACCTATTATGACGGGAACGTCCCGGTAAGCCTCCCGGGCCCGATTGCTGTAGACGATAACCGCCCGATCAGGCCGCTTTCCCGGCTTTCCTCCCGGCGAGTACTCGTCCACCTTTCGGCGGCGTTTAAACACCGAGTAGTTATTCACCATGGAATCCACCGTTCCCCCGTTTATGAGAAAGCCAAGGCGTGGTCTGCCGAACCGCCTGAAATCATCGGCCGATTTATAGTCGGGCTGGGCCAGGACAGCTACACGGTAGCCGAACCTTTCCAGAAGCCTTCCTATTATCGCCGTGCCGAAGGAGTGGTGATCCACATATGCATCTGCCGTTACCAGGACGAAATCTACTTCATCCCAGCCCCGGTCTTTCATATCTTTTCTGTCTACGGGTAAAAACATAATCCCCTTCCGCTTTCAAAATGCTGTCTTTGTAAAAAGAGCGCAGCCAAAAGCCGCGCTCAAATCCACGTGTCTATCTCTGACCTTTATCGTATGGAATTCCTTCCGCCTTAGGCACTCTGGATTTCTTTGACGTAAATGCCAGAACTATGAGTGTGATAAGGTAAGGAAGAAGTCTGTAAACGTAAGGGCTTACACCTATCTCCGCCAGCATGTATACGCCGTCCCCGTTTATGTCAAGGCTGGCGTAAGTAGCCGCTATGCACTTGAAGAGTCCAAAGAGTATTCCTCCAAGGGCTACGTTAAGCGGAGTCCAGTTACCGAATATCATTACGGCAAGGGCCAGGAAGCCGTAACCTGCAACTTCTCCTGTGGAAGCGCAGTTGGAAGTGGTAAGGGCGTATGTAAATCCTCCCGCTCCCGCCAGAGCTCCTGAAATGGTGGTACCGATATATCTCATCTTATACACGTTGATTCCCAGGGAATCCGAAGCCTGAGGATTTTCACCGCAGGAACGGAGTCTCAGTCCGAATTTCGTCTTATAGAGGATTACGGACAGAACAACGAATATTATCAGACAGAGATACGTAGTCAGGTATACCTTGTCCAGGAATAGGCTCCCCAGAAGTCCGAACTCGTGACCTCTCTCGTATCCGAAGGTGCTCGGCTTTATCATGAACCAGCTGGCAGCGTCTCCCGTGTACATCATGAGTACGTTCTGCTGAGCTATGATGTTTATGAAAAACAGCACAATAGCAGGAGCCAGCAGGTTAAGGGCGGTACCGCCTATGGTCTGGTCTGCCTTTAAGGTAATTGCCGAAAATGACAGAAGCAGCGAGAACAGAGCTCCGCACACCGAAGAAACCAGGAATGCCAGCAGCATGAGAATCTGACCCTGCTCCTGGGTGAACACCTGATTTTCCTGCATGGTTCTTACGAAGAGAACACCTATGAAAGCTCCGAATATCATGATACCTTCGAGAGCCAGGTTTATAACGCCGCTTCGCTCTGCGAATATTCCCGCAAGGGCTACTATCATAAGGGGAATAGCGTATATCATCGTCTGCTGTATCAATAATATCATTACTTATTCCCTCCTTCCGCATCTGCCTGCACCTCTGCCGTCTTCTTCGCCGCGGCTTCGGCTATGGCCTTCTGTGCCGCCAGCGCTTCGGCATCGGTTTCATCGTTTACATTGGTCTCTCCTGCTTTTTTGTTCTTTCTCCCGATGAGCTGCTTTATTATCATGGAGAATGCGCTCAGGTATACTATGGCCGCTATGATGATGTCGGCTATAAATTCGTTATACGCCGTAAGGGATTTCAGCATCAAACCGTCTATGTTCAGAAGCGACATGAACACTCCGGTAAATATTACTCCTATCGGGTGGTTTGACGCAAGGAGGGCTACAGGGATTCCGTTGAATCCTTCTGCCGGAAGTGACATGTATGTGGACCAGTAGAATTCCGTATGTCCCGACAGATAGTAAAGAGCCGCTCCGGCTCCCGAAAGAGCTCCCGCTATTGCCATGGAAGCAACTATGCTGACCTTGTCATTTATTCCGGCATACTTTGCCGCATGGCGGTTGCTTCCGCAGGCCTTAAGCATGTATCCGAATGTGGTCTTCGTCATCAGTATGTAGATGAGAATTGCTATTATTATGGCTATGATGATTCCGCCGTTAATCTGAGACCCCGGGAAAAGCTTATCGAGACCCATCTTTGCAGTTTCAACGCCGTTTAATGCAGTAGGCTTTACGTAACCTATCTTTCCCGATTCGCCGCTGTTCTTAAGGTAATCTCTGGCGTCGAAGAACCACGTTACAAGGTTTGCCGCAATCCAGTTGGTCATTATACAGGTGATTACTTCGTTTATGTTCAGGGTCGCCTTGAGAAGTCCCGGAATTGCTCCCCAGAGAGCTCCTGCGATTATGCCTGCCGCAAAGGCGAATATCCATACCAGCCATGCCGGAATCGTGTCGGTCGGAACGACGAGAGCCACGTAAAGGGTTGCCGCCGTACTCATAAGGTACTGTCCCGGTGCTCCGATGTTGAAAAGTCCCGTCTTAAACGCAACGGCTACGGAAAGTCCCGTCATGATGAGAGGGATGCCTCTGAACAGCATGTTTCCGATGTTAGCAGGATTGAATCCGAAGGTCAGCTCGTTTTCCACTCTGCCCGTGCTGAAAAGGCCGAAGAATACCAGCTTCACACCTTCTACCATGCCTTTCGGGCTTATCTCCTCGCGGGTCAGTCCCACCACGATTACGATGATCATACCTACGATAAGACCTATGCAGATGGATATGAGAGCTGACACTATGCTCTGAAATCCCGCAGTGGAGTAAAATTTCTGTTTTCCCGTTTTAGAATCGACTCTGTACATTACTCCACCTCCTTATCCTGCCTCTTTGCACCGGCCATGTAAAGACCCAGCTCCTGAGGATTGGTCTTTGCAGGATCCAGCTCTCCAACGATTTCTCCCTCGTACATTACGAGAATCCTGTCTGAAAGGCTCATTACCTCGTCCATCTCAAGAGATACGAGAAGAACTGCTCTTCCCTTGTCCCTCTCTGCCACCAGCTGCTTATGTATGTGCTCTATGGCTCCCACGTCAAGTCCTCTGGTCGGCTGAACGGCTACTACCAGCGGCTCGTCCCTGTCAAGCTCTCTGGCTATGATAGCCTTCTGCTGGTTTCCTCCGGACATGCTCCTTACAACGGTGACAGGTCCCTGACCGCTTCTTACGTCGTACTCTTCTATGAGCCTTTCGGCGTACTTTCTCACTGCGCCGAACTTTATAAATCCGTGATTCTGGAATTCCTTATCCCTGAATTTCTGAAGCACAAAGTTTTCTTCCAGAGTAAAATCGAGGATGAGTCCGTGCTTATGCCTGTCTTCTGCAATGTGGCTCATTCCCGTCATGCTTCTCTTTCTTATGCTGGCATTTGAAATGTCCTTGCCGCAAAGGGTGATTTTTCCTGAGCTTGCCTTCTCAAGACCGGTAATTCCGTAAACCAGTTCGCTCTGGCCGTTTCCGTCTATACCTGCAATGCAGACTATCTCCCCGCCTCTCACGCTGAAAGAAACGTTCTTTACGGCTTCAGTCTTATGAATCTTGGAGGAAACGGTAAGACCTTCCACGTTTAAAATCACGTCTTTCGGCTCCGCAGGCTTCTTTTCTATTTCAAGCTGAACCGGACGTCCCACCATCATGGTGGAAAGCTCCTGCTTCGTAACGTCCTTTGTATTTACGGTTCCCACGCATTTGCCCTTGTGGAGAACGGTAACTCTGTCTGAAACAGCCATTATCTCGTTAAGCTTATGGCTTATGAAGAGTATGGACTTGCCTTCTTTTGCGAATCCCCGCATTACTTCCATGAGCTCGTCGATTTCCTGCGGCGTAAGCACGGCGGTAGGCTCGTCAAAAATAAGAATCTCATTTTCCCTGTAGAGCATCTTCAGAATTTCGACTCTCTGCTGCATACCTACAGTGATATCCTCTACCTTGGCATCTATGTCCACCTTAAGTCCGTACTTCTCCGACAGCTCAAGGACTTTCTTTCGCGCTTCTTTCTTCTGTAAAAATCCGAATTTTGTGGTCTCGGCTCCCAGTATGATGTTATCGAGAACGGTGAACACGTCTATAAGCTTGAAATGCTGGTGCACCATTCCTATTCCGAGGTCGGTGGCGTCGTTAGGATTGTTAATCTTAACAGGCTTGCCGTCCTTTAAAATTTCGCCCTCTTCAGGCTGATAAAGTCCGAATAAAACACTCATGAGAGTGGATTTGCCCGCTCCGTTCTCACCGAGCAGAGCATGTATTTCTCCTTTTTTTAGCTGGAGGGTTATGTCGTCGTTGGCAACAATTCCCGGAAATTCCTTCCGTATGTGCCTCATTTCTATTACGTATTCTGACATAGCATTTCCTCTGTACTTCAAGTTTTTTCGGATGAAAACACCCTGTATAACTTACACCCTATAATCTGCAAAAAGGGGGAAGATATTTTCCCCCTTTCACAACTGATTAATCTAAGCCTGAGAGCTTATTTTACAAATGTAATGTGCTCCCAATCGAGAGTGCTAGGATCGGAAACCAGCTCGTTGTCGATTTCAACTTCGCCGTTCTTAATCTGCTCTAAGAGAGCGTTGTAATCGTCAACGGTCCATCCTTCAAGCTGCCAAGTGTCGGTAGGGATTCCTACTCTGCCTTCAGCTGCTCCGAAAGTAGTAACCTTTCCGCCGTAGTTTTCCCAATTGCCATCGTAGTAAGCTCCGATAACGTCCATGGTGGATCCTGCCAGATCCTTCATAGCGGAAGTGATAACTGTATCGGACTGACCGGACTGGTCAACGTCTACGCCGATGATAGCGCCGTCGTTAGCAGCAGCTGCTGCAGCGCCTGACTGGAACATAGCTCCGCCGGACATGAAGATAACTTCAGTTCCTGCTTCATACCATCCGCCGAGCATAGCCTGAAGGTCAGGTGATGCGGAGAATGTGGAGCCGTACTCCCAGCTGTATCTCATCTCTACGTCAACGTCCTTAACTTCTGCAGCTGCTTCAACGCCCTGAACATATCCGTAACCGTATCTTTCGCATGCAGGGTTGCTTCCGCCGCCACCGCCGGAGAATCCGAGCTTGGTAAAGCCGTCCATTACAGCAGCATAGCCTGCAAGGTATCCTGCCTGCTCTTCTCTGTAGTTTACAGAAGCGATGTTGTCGTATCCTTCGATAGCTCCATCGATGAAGATGAAGTGTACGTCAGGGAAATCCTCAGCAGCCTGCTTTAAAGCTTTTTCCTGAAGGAATCCCGCCGCTACGATTACCTCAGCGCCGGAATCGGCAGCCGCCTTCATTGCATCGTATCTGTCAGCGTCGGTAGCTGCCTGGTCGTTGGCAGGCTGATAGTACTTGTAAGACTTGTCGTTCTCAGAAGCATATGCCTTAACGCCGTTCCAGGTGAACTCGTTAAAGGACTGATCCTTCAGCTGTCCAACGTCAGTTATGAACGCTATCTGATACTTTCCATCCTCAGACTCCATGGTGTCAGGGATTTTGCTGTAGTCGATAGCTCCGCTTTCGGAAGTACCGGTCTGCTCATCTGTGCCGGCATCCTCATTCTTGTCTCCGCCGCATGCGGTGAATGCGAATACCATTGCACCGATGAGCAGAACTGAAATAAACTTTTTCATGTTTTCCTCCTAACCTTTTCTTAAAAAGAATACACAGAAATTATATAACAAAAATAAGCAAAGTTAAAGAGTTTTTTAAGTATCTGACACCTTTATACCATCTTTTCATCAAAAACCGGCTCCTGAAATTCCGAAACAGTTCTGACGGTGCTTTCGATAATTCTGGCCGTAAGACCCCACACTATCCTGCCTTCCGTCTCGTACACCGGGATTTCCCATGTGCCTTTTCTCCACTTGTAATCGTCAGGAATATCAACCCTTTCGTAAGGAAAATTTTTCGGTCTGAAGTCTACAGGCTCGGTGTAAACCTCGGGAGCATTCTCCTGAAAATACGAAAACGGCAGGAGAAAAACCTCCCCCACTTCGGCGCTGTTTGGCCTGACGCTTTCAAAGGCTTCGTAGCTCACAAATCCTATCCGTGAATATATGGTGTAGTTGGCGTACCCGTAAAGAGTGTTTCCTTCGCCGGTTATCTCTATGTCCCCGGAGGAAATTCCCAGCTCCTCCACGGTCTCCCTTACCGCGCACTCATCTGCCGTCTCCTCTCCTTCCATCCTTCCTCCCGGAAAGCATATCTCCCCCGGATCCGACGGTATGTCGTCTGCCCTTTTTTCAAACATGAGGTAAAGCTCTCCGTCCTTTTCCACGAAGGGAACCAGCACCGAGTAAAATCTGTGCTTTCCTACGGGCTCCGCCTTATGATTCCTGAAAATATCCTCTATAAACTTTCTGTCCGGTTTCATCTTTTCTCCTTATACGCTCTTCCATAGAAGCTCGTTGTCTTCTATGATTATCTCTGCCTCGCCGCCGTCTTTCATGCAGGAAAGGTAGTTTCTCAGGGTGCTTCCGATAAGGGCATACTGTCCCACGTTCATCGAGAGGCCATACTCGTCGAAAATCCTCTTCAGAAGCCTTTCAAATGTCACCGGCTCCCTGCACAGTTCAGTGATCTTCTCCTTCACCGCCTTTATGGCCTCTATGTTAAAGTCCGCAAGGGCTCTTATGTCCTCTGCCACCTCTGCATGGGACGGGACAAAGCGCGCAGCCTCGACGGTTTTCACATACTCCAGTGTTTTTACGGCCTCCTCGGGATTCCATATATAGCCTATCCCGTATTTTGACAGGGTTTCTTCCGACGAGACGCAGTCCGCTATGTATGCGGTTCCGTCTTCTGTGAGAAAGCCTGCCATCTCAAAGGAGTGACCACCCAGCTCCAAAAGGCTCATTCCCTCGGGCAATACGTCGCCTGTCAGCTCCTCCGCGACGCTTTCCTTCGCCATGAGGAACTTATTTCTAAGCTCCTTAAAGGGAAGGCCGCCGTAAAGCCCCGTCGGTTCGAGAGCAGGCATGCGCGTGTACACGCGCTCCGCTCCTTTTGCAAAGATCCTGCACCCGGTCTTTTCCTGAAGGTAGCGGTTCCCTCCGATGTGATCCGCATGGGAGTGGGTGTTATATATGGCCTTAAGGCTCCAGCCTTCCGCTTCTATTATCCTCAAAACCTTTTTGCCCGCGTCCTTGTCGTTTCCGCTGTCTATGAGCACGACCTCCTCCGGCCCCGTTTTCACCAGCCCAATCTTGGCGGGACAGTCTATATAGTAGTCGTTTTCAGTAAGCTGTATAAGTTCGTACATAATTGCCACCTTCTTCCGTCATAATCCAGTATGTAGATTCTATCACATTTTCCGCGAAAACGGGCAGCAAAAAGCGCAGAATCGGTGGAGTTTGAATGGTGCAAAGGTGAATTGAAGTGAATACTTTAGCAAGATAAAGTGATAGAATCATGAAAATACCCGCGCAGAAATCTTCCGCACGGGCTTAAGTATCATGCTGTATTCGGATTTTAATGCTCCTTATCAGAGCTTTTTGACCATGAGGCACCTTATGGCGTTTAGAACCGCTATGACCATAACGCCTACGTCGGCGAAAATGGCAAGGTACATGTTGGCTATTCCCACCGCCCCAAGTATTAGACAGGCAAACTTTATCGCAAGAGCCATGGTTATGTTCTCATACACTATCCTGAGGCACTTTCTGGAAATTCTTATGGCTTTCGAGATCTTTCGCGGATCGTCGTCCATGAGCACAACATCGGCGGCCTCAATTGCCGCATCCGAACCCATGGCCCCCATGGCTATTCCTATGTCCGCTCTCGAAAGCACCGGCGCATCGTTTATACCGTCTCCGGCAAAGGCTACCTTTCCCTTTCCTGCACCTTCTATGATGCTCTCTATCCTTTCAACCTTATCGGCAGGAAGAAGCCTGCTGTAAACCGTATCTATGCCGAGCTCTGCGGCAACGCTCTCAGCCACTTTCTCCGAATCTCCCGTCAGCATTACCGTATTTTCAACGCCCGAAGCCTTGAGAGCCGCTATGGCCTCCTTTGCTTCCGGCTTTACCACGTCGGCTATGAGAATGTGTCCAGCATACTTGCTGTCAACGGCCACGTGAACCACGGTTCCCGGCTGGCTGCACTCGGTGAAAGGAACGTTCAGCTCCTCCATGAGCTTGTCGTTTCCTGCTCCAACCTCGATTCCGTCAACTCTTGCTATTACTCCGCCTCCGCCTATTTCGCGAACGTCCGTCACCCTGGCTCTGTCTACTTCGCCGCCATAAGCCTGTCTGATGCTCCTGCTTATAGGGTGAGACGATGAGCTCTCTGCAAGGGCAGCGTACTCCAGAAGCTTTTTCTCCTCCATGGTGCTGTGGTGGATTCCGACCACCCTGAATACACCCTTTGTCAGAGTACCCGTCTTATCGAACACCACCGTCCGCACCTTTGAGAGAATCTCAAGGTAGTTGGATCCCTTCACAAGGATTCCCTGGCTGCTGGCCCCGCCTATGCCCGCAAAGAAGCTGAGAGGTATGCTGATTACGAGGGCGCACGGGCAGCTTATTACGAGGAACGTGAGAGCCCTGTAAAGCCATACTCCCCATCCCGGGTCTCCGCCAAAAGCTGCCACGGTAATTAAAGGCGGCAGCACCGCAAGAGCCAGGGCGCTGAGGCATACAGCCGGCGTGTAAATCCGCGCAAACTTCGATATGAAGTCCTCCGACTTTGACTTTCTCGAGCTGGCGTTTTCCACAAGATCCAGAATCTTAGACACGGTAGAATCGCCGAATTCCTTTGTGGTTCTAATCTTAAGAAGTCCCGACATGCTTATGCAGCCGCTTATAACCTCATCTCCCGGGCCTACCTCTTTCGGAAGGCTCTCGCCTGTAAGGGCGCTGGTGTTAAGGGCCGAGCTTCCCTCCACAACCACTCCGTCGATAGGAATCTTTTCACCGGGCTGAACCACGATAACCGTGCCGACCTTAACCTCATCAGGAGCCACCTGCTTAAGGCTTCCGCCTTCTTCGATATTGGCATAATCCGGCCGTATATCCATAAGGTCTGTAATGCTCTTTCTGCTCTTTCCGACGGCGTAGCTCTGAAACCACTCGCCTATCTGGTAGAACAGCATTACGGCGATGGCTTCCATGTAATCGCCGTTTTCATATATGGCAAGGGCAAAAGCTCCCACCGTGGCCACCGCCATGAGGAAGTTCTCGTCGAACACCCTGCCGTTTAAGATTCCCCTGACCGCTTTTCTCAATATGTCATAACCTATGATGATGTAGTCAGCCGTGTAGAGAAGGAACCTTGCGAGCCTTCCGGCGCCGTCAAAAGCTGCTCCGTCAAAGGCTTCAAATACGCCTTCCGGTATCATCCGTATTATCATAAGAAAGACGGCAGCTATGAATATTCTCACCATCATCTTTCTCTGTTTTCTTGTCATGCCCCTCTTCATGCGGTCAATAACGATGAGAAACACCGCCGATACTGCTATGACCACACCCAGCAGGGCATTTATTATTATCTCCTGCATGGATAAGGCCTCCTTTCCGTCCGATTCATCCAAAGCTGCAAAAGAATTTTTGAAGCTGCAAAAGAATTTTTTCAGAAATTCCTTTCCCTTAAAAGTTGGTTACGCAGTCAGGTTCTGCTAAAAGTCGATCTCGCAGTCAGGCTCCACCTTTCTGCACGCTTTGAACACGCTCTTCATGACCTTTTTCTCTTCCGCTCCATCTTCAAACTCAACAGTCATCTTCTGAGTCATAAAGTTTACGGTTGCACCGGCTACGCCTTCTGTCTTTTTCGTAGCCTCTTCCATCAGGTTTGCACAGTTTGCGCAGTCAACTTCAATCTCGTAAGTCTTTTTCATGGATTTTTCCTCCTAGTATTGCGTAATATTACGTTGCGTCACGCTTTGCCTGCATTTCGCCTCGGTACGACAGGCCGCAACGTCCGCTTTCAGCGTTTTACGATTTTAATTATTTTACGATTAAGCACTTGTTTAATCTTTATGTCTGAAGTATAATCCCCTTAACAGTACGAGTCAACGGAAGTGAGCCCTCTTTGCCCGAATGGGCGAAAAGTATTTCCGATAGGGCGAAACTGTTGAAAAAATCACCTGAGTTTCATATACGAGGAGCTAAAATGAACGAATTAATACTTCCCCACGACCACGGAGAAGAGCGCGGCCTCAAGGCCATGAAGGAACAGATAGGAAGAACCGATGATTTTCAGGCGGTTTCCGCCATTTTCAAACAGCTTGGAGACACCACCAGGATACGCATATTCTGGCTTTTATGCCACTTTGAAGAATGCGTCATAAACATATCCGCCATGCTTGAAATGTCAAGCCCCGCAGTTTCTCACCACCTGAGACCCCTTAAAGACTGCGGCCTCGTCGTGAGCAGGCGAAAAGGAAAAGAAGTCTACTACCGGGCCGCAGATACGCCCCAGGCAGGACTTCTTCACGAAATGATCGAGCAGGTGATGGAAATAACCTGCCCAAAAGAGCCGACCCCCTACGAAAAGGAGATGGTAACGGTAATCAGGGAAATCCACGACCGCCTCACCGAGCACCTTGACGAAAGGATAACAATAGACGACCTTGCAAGGCAGTATCTGATAAATCCAACCACCCTGAAGGTCGCCTTCAAATCCGTATACGGAAACTCCATCGCCGCCCACATGAAGGAGCACAGAATGGAAGAAGCCGCCCGCATGCTCCGGGAAACGGACCACTCCATCGCCGATATCGCCCGGGCTGTGGGCTACGACAGTCAGAGCCGCTTCACCTCCGCCTTCAAATCTTTCTACGGAATGCTGCCGAGAGAGTACAGGAAGTGATGGGGAGGGGGATTGCATTACCGCGGATGCCATGCCGCTCTCCGGCCTATAAGCTCGGATTACCGCTAAATTTTGAAAATACGAGTATGGAAATGCTACTGAAACGATAAAAATACGCTGAATAGTACCACATATGACCTCTCGGACGGCTTAGTTGTGGTACTATCTATGCGAGTACTGGTAAAATCCGAGTCTTTGCGTGCTACTAAGTCTTTTAAAAAATCAAAATTCCGAGCACGTGGCCTCCTAGACAGAATATAATCTGCACACACGGGGCCTCAGACATCAATTAATCTCGAGCACGGGGCCTCCTAGACGGACTCTATCATCCCATATATTCCAATCTATCTATATAATCGGATAGTATCCGACAAAAACAGAGCTTTTTATTTCAAGAAGAACTTTATGCAGTATATTTCATCGCTTTAAAATATACTTCGTACTTCGCTATAGTTCTCGCACATGACCGCATTCCGTAACCCCATCTATCCTGCCGCACAGAACAGGCGACATAGGATCGTACTGCTCCGTGTTTCTCGCTATCATTCCCTCACCTCGGTTCGCGTAGCAGTACAGGCAGCCGTTCCTGCATGCGCTGTAAGCGCCTATATCCACGCTCGCAGCACATCCGCAACCGGGACGCTGATTTCTATCTTTGCTTATCGAAAGCTTTCTGCCGCCGATTCTCTCCAGCCTCTTTGCATCTATGCAAGCTGATCGTCCCACACCATAAGCAGCAAAATCCGCCGCTTCGCAGCACGTTTTGAGAGCGAATCCGTACTCCTTGGCCGTATTTGAAAAGCTTTCTGCAATCGCAGGCTGTTCTTCTTCGCTGGGAGGCCGGATTCC
Organism: uncultured Bacillota bacterium; assembly: GCA_949292945.1. Classification (GTDB taxonomy): domain Bacteria; phylum Bacillota; class Clostridia; order Peptostreptococcales; family Anaerovoracaceae; genus Avanaerovorax. Next base: position 17,399 of record CASFAX010000032.1, read on the forward strand.
CTGCTTTTCGGACCGCTTTGCCATACAGTGATACATATCAAGAAAGCTTATGACGCAGGTATCCGTGCTGCCGCGTAGAGCACCGGCCATTTTCTTAAACTCCTCAACATGAAACCTCGCGCTGTATCTGTCGCTTATGAGAATCGGGTCGTATCTCCAGACCATTCTTTCCGATCCGATTTTGTCCGAAAGCCTTCTAAAAGCCGGAATCATCACGTCATTCTTATCCGGTATGCCCGGCTCTATTTCACGACCGTAGGGTGTCAGTGTGAACTGAAAGTAATAGGTATAATCTTTCAGCTCGTCAAGCCTTTCCATCAAAGGCAGCGGATTCTTTGTCCAAAGCACCATGCCGTCAACATCCTCCGGCTTCAGGCTTACTCTTCTCATCTGCCTTGAATTCATCGGGTTTATGACAAAGGCATACCCTTCCTGTATTCTGTTTAAAAACCACTCCGTATAACAAGCCGGAATGTCCGTCCTTCTGCTGGCGCTGATGATCATCTAAACTTCCTTTATAATAATTACTTCCATAGGCTGTTCAAATCCCTTTTCCCTCATATCCTGCTCCCATTTTGTCGTTAACTTTTTTTCATATCTTACCATTTCGATGTGAAACCCTGATTTCGCCTTTGAGGTCGAACGGTTCTTCGACCTCAAATCCTTAAAATGCTTCCGGCATCGAACAAATCCCAGGATAAGCTATGTCAGAACCGGCAAATGTTCGATGCAGAACGCAAAAATCGCTAAAACATCGAAAAAGCGTTCGATATAAGGGTCACATAATCGGCTTCGCGTCGAACACCTGCTGAGCACCCATCGAACATATGCCGAAACATATATTACTACTGCGCCTCGAACTCGGCGTTTCCTTTGTTACAATTTCCTGAGTTCGTCCATCATAGCAGGCCGGTTACCGTATTTTACCCTCCATTCGTCAGCTATCCTCTTTGCCGCCTCCTCTCCTCCTTCAATGCGCTGCATTCGTCGAAGCAATGAAACCAGATAGACATAATGTTTCCGGCCGCCTGTATGCATGGCCATTTTGTCTAATTCAGATTCATTTTTTGTCAAAATCTGTGCAGGATATTCATTCTTTAATAGGTCTTCATAATTCTGCAAAGTGTATAGCTCCGGAGAATTCACGCAGAGCTCGAGTAGTCTGTCATACAGTTTTTCTTCCCTGTACATTTCAGCTGCGTGTCTGCGCGAATGTTGTCCGCTGAATATCTCTTCTCTCTTTTTAATCCACTCTTCTTCGGAATACTGTCCCTTTAATTCTCTGTAGAGTTCCATATCGCCTGGACGGTGTTCCATCACCAGCTGCCACAGCTGATTCAGGTAAGCGTCCCTGTCACCCTGAATAAGATATATTTCCTTTTTCTTCTCGCTGTATTCTGAAATACGTCTGCTGCATCCTTTGTCCAGGGCAATGCTCTCATCCAAAACCCGAAGAGCTCGGTCGTATTCCTTTTTCTCCATACAGCGGTCGATGCAGAATCTTCTCACAGAGGAATGCACCCAGTATTTCTCACATACTGCATCTATCTGTTCATCTGATGCTCCTTTTTCTTCAAGAAACTTCAAATATCTGAGTGTCCACTTTTCAATATCAAAGTCCCTGCTCCA
>CASFAX010000032.1:19038-20180 GCA_949292945.1 uncultured Bacillota bacterium
AGATTTAGTTTTTCCTGCTCAAATTCTTTCTCTTTAAACTCTTCCATAAGGATGCGTTCGATGTCTTCTTCAAGGTAATCTATAACTGAACCACCCAGATGTGCCCTGAACCAGTCGAACATCGTTTTCTTTTCTTCAGTTTTTGTTTTAGAAAGAATATTCCGCCACAGCTGACAAATCCTGTCAGTCAGCATTGAAGCGCCTCCACCGGAGTCGTCCATATCGACTTCGCCTATCAGGAGAAATATATAGTTCAGTATTTTAAATGCGCTCAGATAATTTCCGGTGTCTATCATCTCCCGCACATCTTTATCAACGATTTCTTCAAGCTCATATGTAAAACTGTCTGCCTCGTAGTAGTCTATAAACCGGTTCTTTCCCAGGTATCTTTCCGCTATAATATCCACCTGCCGGATGTAGTTATTTACGTCCGCCTGGGTTACACGCCTGTTTGCCGCATTTTTGAATCTAAGAAGCAGTTTTTCATCTTCCATCAAAACCCTCGCTAAGAACGACCTCACCGCTTCTTCATCGGCACTTTGCACCAGCTCCTCGACCGCAACGGTTTTTTTCTTATAAGCATCCGTCGTATCGATGTATTTGAACAGATATGATTTTATGTCGTCGGTTTTATAATTGTCAGTTTCTGCCTCGTCATCCTCATCATCATATACATCGTCCTCTTCCTCTGACCATTCATACAGTACTGCCGCCATATGCTTGCAGTTTTTGCCGTCAGATGCGTAAGGACATGAGCAGTACATATCCGTAACCTCACATTTATCTATGGAAATCTTTACATCGTATTCTTCAGTGCCGGTTACCTTTGCCGCTATGGTACCTTCTGTAATTTCCATATTTTCCACAGCGCCACCAAGGTAATAGTCATATCCCCTGTCCAGAATTCGTTTTGTAAACAGCCTTTCCCAGTTCATTGTGTTCCTCTTTTTTCGAATCTCTGCTAACCTAACATTCACTGTAACGGCGTACCGCACTCTCATTCGATGTGAAACCCCGATTTCACCTTTGAGGTCGAACGGTTCTTCGACCTCAAAGCCATCAAATGCTGCCTGCATCGAACAAATCCTCGGATAATCCCTGCCCGGACCGGCAAATGTTCGATGTAGAACGCTAAAATCGCC
>CASFAX010000033.1 GCA_949292945.1 uncultured Bacillota bacterium
TTTCCATCTGTTAAATTGCTTTAACCCTTGATTTTTCGGGACGTTACCACTGTAAATCCATACTTGCGCTCCCCCGGGACGTTACCCGAAAAACTAAGCGATCATTAAAAAGGAAATTCCGGCGTAAGGAGCCATGATACCGGTTATCCACCCCATACTCTCCCCCGACTTTTCGTATATATAGAGATTCTGGGGATTTCCCATAGGCGTCGCCATACTTCCCAGGTTTGCGGCAAGGGTCTGAAGCACCGTAAGAGGTACGATGAGTCTCTTCTGTCCGCATGATCTGAGAACTTCAAGGCCGAATGGAACGAAAGTTATGAGAGCAACATCGTTCGTTATAAACATGCTGGACGCAAACGGGAGGAACACGAGAATCGCCAGAATCAGACGGGTGTCTGAGGCCTTTCCGATGAGAACTCCTGCAAAATACGTAAACACGCTGGCGTTCTGAAGGATCTTTACAGCCGTCATCAGGCTGAACAGGAGCGCAATGGTATTCCAGTCTATGTATCCGCTGTAAGATGGACTTGGCGGTACAAAAAAAGAGGACACAACTGCCAGAGCGACGGCTATAGCAAGTACGATGTCCTTTTTTATAATTGAGGTCAGTTTTCCGAGACCTTTAATCAAGGTTAATCCTCCGTAACTTTTTCGTAGAGTTTATCTATGTAATTGCTTATCTTCTTCCTGAACACGATGCACAGAACGAACGCAACCACCGCAAAAGCGCCTATGGCTATCATGGCGGCGTAGTGTCCCGAGAAATAAAGGGTTCCTATGAGAAGGCTTCCCGACATGGCAGGCGTTCTTCCGATCATGGAAAATATGAGAAATGCCTTGAAGTTCATGGACGAAATACCTGCGGCGTAGCTCATTATATCCTTCGGAAGCCCGGGTATCAGGTATATGAGAAATACTATGGTATAGGCCTTGCGGCTGTTCAGCTTTTCCACGAACCAGTCCATCTTTTCCTCAGTGAACAAAATGTGCATGGCATCCCGTCCAAGGAGCTTTGCAAGGTAGAAAGACACCGTGGTTCCGACAAAAGCGCCGATGAGTGAAAACAGAAGGCCGAGGAAAAATCCCCAAAGTATCCCGGCAGCAAACTGGAAGGCCTGGCCCGGAATTACAGACACGATAATCTGAACCGCCTGCATCCCTATGTATACCAGAATGCTTTCGGCCTTGTAATTTTCAAGAAAAGCCACCACATCTTCTATGCTGTCAAAGCTGGTGATGAAATCCCGGTGATAAAAAACTATGTACACCGGAACTGCGATTACTATGGTGAAAAGCAGCACCAGCTTAAGAACTGAAATTATAACCTTGCTGCGCTTCGTGTTCTTTATGGCTTTTTTTACCTCTGCCTTTTCCTGCCGCAGTTCTTCCCTGACTTCTTCCCCTATTAAATTTTTCTTCTCTTTAAAACCCTTTTTCATATTTATCCCCTTATCCTCACTCTGAAAGCTTTACTAACCCCTTTTTATAAAGCGCATCGAGAGATTTTATTACTCCGAACTTGGAATGTTCGTACGTGAGACCGCCCTGAAAATACACGTTGTACGGCTCTCTTATGGGAGCGTCTGCGGAAAGCTCGATGGATGACCCCTGAACGAAAGCCCCTGCCGCCATTACAACGTCTGATTCATAGCCGGGCATGGCCCATGGCACCGGCGTTACGAATGAATCCACCGGAGCTGCAGCCTGAATACCTTCGCAGAAGGCAACGACAGCCTCAGGAGATCCCAGCCTTACGGCCTGTATTATGTCGCTTCTGGCATCTCCCGTATCCGGGCAGATTTCAAACCCCAGAGATTTATACACGCTGCCGCAGAGCATTGCACCTTTTACGGCTCCATTTACAGTCCTTGGCGCCAGGAACAGTCCCTGGAGGATCGTTCTGGTCTGACCGAAGGTGAGACCGCACTCCCCTCCTATTCCGGGACATGTCATGCGGTAGGAAATCTTTTCTATCAGGTCAGCTCTGCCGCATACGTAACCGCCGGTGAGAGCAAGGCCGCCGCCAGGATTCTTTATGAGAGATCCTGCCAGCACGTCAGCCCCTGCGTCGGTAGGTTCCTTCACATCCAGAAACTCGCCATAGCAGTTATCGGTCATACACACGATATCGCTTCTCATTTCGTGAACCATTTTGAATACTTCTTCAATCTGGTTTACCGTAATAGATTTACGCCATCCATATCCTGTAGCCCTCTGAACGCAGACCATTCTGGTTCTGTCAGATATGGTATCTTTAAGAGTCTTTAAATCTATGGATCCGTCAGGCAGAAGCTCTACCTGCTTATATGTAACCCCGTAATCCTTAAGGGAGCCCATGCCCTCGCCTCTTATGCCTATAACCTCTTCCAGAGTATCGTAGGGGCCTCCGGTGCAGTATATGAGCTCGTCTCCGGGGCGGAGAATTCCCATCAGGGTTATGGAAAGAGCATGGGTACCGTTGACGATGGTAGGCCTTACCAGTGCAGCTTCGGTCCCGAAGATCTTCGCGTAGACCTTTTCCACGGCGTCCCGTCCGGCATCGTCGTAGCCGTATCCCGTATTCCATCCGAAATGCGTGTCGGATATTCTGTTCTCCTGAAGAGCTGACAAAACCTTGTACTGGTTGTATTCGGCTATGTCGTCAAGTTTTCTGAACTCATCTTTCAGCCCTTCTTCGCATTTTCTCACTACGGATATTACCTCCGGTGAAACTCCGAGAGGCCCGGTTAGAAGTTTTTCTGATTCTGTCATTGTTTCCTTTCCTTTTCCCATTCCATGTCCCTAACAAGATCTCGCTTTACTCCTGCCTTATGCCTTGCGTAAAGCTGAGTGGTGGTTACCTGCTCGTGATCTAAAAGTGCCGCCACGTCGTATATGGAGTTGCCCCTGCCTATAAGGCTGGTGGCCGCTGTCGCCCTCAGCTTATGAGGGCTGTAGCCTCCTTCCCTTGAAGTATGAAGGGCTATGGATGTATATTTTTTTACAAGCTCCCTTATCTGCCTTTCCGTCATGCGCTTTCCCTGAAGGGAAAGAAAGAGAGCGTCTCTGTTATCCTCTGTAAGCTGGTCGTCAGATGGTCTTTCCAGATCGATATAATCAGTTACCACTTCCCTCACTGAGTCGTTTATGGGCATTATGGATTCCTTGCCCCGCTTTCTGTATATCTTGAACTCTCCCCTGTGAAAGTTGAAGGAAGAGACGTTAAGCTGCTGAAGCTCCGAAAGCCTGAGCCCGTAGGTGAGAAACAGGATTAGTATTGCCTTATCCCGCCGCTTTGTCTTTTCCCAGTAGGCCTTTTCATGTTTTGTAAGACCCGTTCCGTCGGACACAGCGTCCAGCATTATCATCACTTCGTCATCGGCAAGGGCCTTTATCTCCCGCTCCCCTGCCTTCGGCACCCGTATGGGGTCAAAGCCGTCGGTGATGTTCTTGGGAACGATTTCCTCGCGGTACAGATACTTGAACATGACGGAAACCGAGGATTTCTTCCTCGCAAGGCTTTTGCTGCTGTTTTCGTAAACGCATACCGCTTTGTCCGTTTCTCTGGTGTAGTGCCTGCAATAATCTATGTATGAATTGATGTCGGATGCCTTTACTTTTCTTATTTCTTCTGTGGTTATGTCTGCGGGGTTTTCAGCTTTCGTCAAAACCGTCTCGCTGACCAGATAGTCAAAGAAAAACTTTATATCGTGAAGATACGCAAGCCTTGTCATGGGCAGGACGTTACCTTTAAGGTAAACGAAAAATCCCTTCAGGAATTTCGGAAGTTCCTTTTCCAGGCTTTCGCACCGGCTGTATATGTCGGCTTCCTTTCTGACGATATTATCCGGCTTATCGCTCTTGTTATGGACTATAATCTTTTTCTGAGCCATGAAATCATATCCTCCAAGCAAAGTCTGTCCGACGGATATTCCGAGGCGTTGAAATACTTCATGTCGTCATACCGCCTGAACCAGGTAAGCTGCCTCTTGGCATAATGACGGGTATTTCTCTTTACGAGTCTTACGGCTTCGTCCAGGTCGTATTCTCCGTTCAGATATCCTATAATCTCTTTATATCCTATGCCCTTCATGGAAATATCCGACGCGTCAAGGCCCATATCCTGAAGCCCTCTCACTTCCTCTACCAGACCTTTTTCCATCAGAATATCGACTCTTCTGTTGATCCTGTCGTAGAGCTCCTCTCTGTCGCGTACGAGACACATCATTACTGCATCCCACTCCTGGCGCCTTTTGCTGACGGCGGCAAAATCTGCGATTTTACAGCCTGATTCGGCGGATTCAATGGCTCTCACCACTTTTTTTATATTGTTTGGATGAATCCTTTCGGCGGCGTCAGGGTCTATGGATTTAAGTCTATCAAAGAGTGCGGCCGGGCCTTTCTCTTCGGCGATGGCGTAAAGGGATGCTCTGAGAGATCCGTTTTCGGGAGGGGCGCTGAAATCCATTTCGTAGATCAGGGAGTTCAGATAAAGTCCCGTTCCTCCTGTCACTATCGGTAGTCTGCCCCGGCTTAATATATCTTCTATGGCAGCAGAGGCTCTCCTTTCGTATTCGGCTGCGGAAAATTTTTCCCTTGGGTCGATTTCATCTACAAGGTGATGCCTTGCGGCTTTAAGTTCCTCCGGGGAAGGTTTGGCGCTTCCTATATCCATGAACTTATAAAGCTGCATGCTGTCGCAGGATACGATTTCCCCGCCAAATTCCCTGGCAAGTCCGATGGCATATTCAGTTTTTCCTGCTGCCGTGGGGCCGCAGAGAACTGCGATTTTTCTCTTTTCAGCCATACAAATCTCCTTGAAATCGCCGGTATCACGCACGCTTAAACATGCGCTCTATTTCATACAGTGAAAATCTTACGAATGTAGGCCTGCCGTGAGGGCAGGAAAAAGGATTGGCGCACTTTTTCAGATCTTTCATCAGCGCGTATATCTCTTCCGGTTTTATGTAGTCGTGAGCTTTAATGGCGCTTTTGCACGACCGGGTAATGATCTTATCTATTGCTGCGTAATTATCCGGACCTTTTCCGTCCTGAGCGTATGAATCAAAGAAAGAGTCCAGAAAATCGTCTGCTTCCTCTATGGACATGAAAAAAGGAATCTCCCTGACTGCGTAAGCGCTTTCGCCAAAGAGCTCCGCGTTAAAGCCCATGTTTTTAAGAACCGGTATCCATTCCCCGTCACAGGATGCAAGAGCCGGCGATACTTCCTTTACTATGGGAGTGAGAAGCTGCTGAGAGTATTTTTCTTCTCTTAAGAACTCTCCTACAAGTTTTTCGTAAAGTATCCTTTCGTGAGCCGCATGCTGATCTATGAGGTAGAAATTTTCATCGTCGGTGGCGGTGATGTACGTTCCGAACAGAGCCTGTCCCGTCTTAAGGTTTTCAAAATCGAAAGGTCTTACGGTATCCTTTATGTCGAAGACGCCTGCATCCGGGGCTTTTCCCGCTTTGCCTGAAGTTTTCAGCCCTTCGCCTGCATCGTAGGAGGCTGTTTCTTCTCTGACAGCTGAAACTTCTTCCAGCCTGTTATCACTCGCAGCTTCACCTGGGGTTTCCCATGATGTATCTTCATCTTCCCTGCTGCGGCGTAATGTTGACATAAATGTTTTTACGTCAACCTGCTCCGGCTTACCTTCTTCAGTTTCGTTCTTCGGCACCTCCGCCTTTTCCGTAAAGATATTCTTTCTTACATCGGTTACGGCTTTATCCGTTGCCAGGGCAGAAACCACAGCCTTTCTTACGCACTCTATACAGGCTCCTTCATCACCGAACCTTACTTCCCTTTTGTTGGGGTGTATGTTCACATCGAGGGCCGAAGGAGACGTGTCCAGATAGAGAAAAACCACCGGGTATCGCCCTTCAAACAGCCTTTCCCTGAAACCTTCCATGACCCCACGCTCTATTATACGACTGTCAACCACCCTTTTGTTGACAAAAAAGTGAAAATCACGGCGGTTTGTCCTTGAAAACGAAGGCTTTGACACGTAGCCTGACACGTATATCCCGTTTTCTCCGTAGTTAAGAGGGACGAGATTCCTGTACTCCGGCTCCCTGTACACGGAAAGTATGGCAGGAAGGAGTTCCCCCTTACCTGATGTGTAGAACACGTTTTTTCCGTTATTTATAAACCGGAATCTGATGTCTGGTCTGGTCAGTGCGAGCTGAGAGAGCAGATCGGCGATCCTGCTGCTCTCGGCAGAAGAGCTCTTCAGAAACTTTGCCCTTGCCGGGGTGTTGTAGAAGAGGTCTGTAACTATCATTGTAGTTCCGTCTGGGCATCCTGTAGGTTCCGATGTTATTACATCTCCGCCGTGAATTACGAGCCTTTTTCCCGCAGGACTGTTCTTCGTCTTTGTAATCAGCTCCGTTCTCGTCACGGCAGCTATGCTGGCCAGAGCTTCTCCTCTGAATCCCAGGGTTTCTATGGAATCGAGGTCGGAAGCCTTTTCTATCTTGCTGGTGGCGTGGCGCAGAAACGCAGTCTCCGCTTCTCCTGCCGGAATTCCGCAGCCGTCGTCGGTAACCCTTATGTAGGATTTTCCTCCGTCCTTTATTTCAACAGTTATGGAAGATGCCCCTGCGTCTATGGAGTTTTCCACCAGTTCCTTGACTATGGATCCGGGGCGCTCTATGACCTCTCCTGCTGCGATTTTGTCTGAAGTTTTCTTATCCAGGACTCTTATCATTTTACAATTTCCTTAAGCTCTTCCAGTATACCTATGGCCTGCGAAGGCGTAACTTCCATTAGATCAAGGTCTCTCACCCTTCTGGCAAGGGCGTCTCCTGCGGCAGATGTGAAAAATGAAAGCTGCTCTTCACCATCTCCGGCGTCTGACTGCCCGCCGCTGGTTTCAGGCGAAGGGGTACCTTCAGATAATGCGGAGCTTCCGCCTTCAGATTCAAGGTAAGAGAGTTTGTCTTCGGCGCTTTTAAGAAGGCTCCCCGGCACTCCGGCCAGCTTTGCAACGTGAATGCCGTAGCTTCTGCTGGCAGGACCCGGAACTATCTTATGTAGGAACACTATGTCGCCGTTTTCCTCGGAAACGTCTACGTTGAGGTTTTTCACCCCGTCCACTTTGCCCTCAAGGGCGGTAAGCTCGTGGTAGTGGGTTGCAAAGAGGGTTCTTATCTTCTTATTTTCGCCGCAGAGGTGCTCAACTGTGGCCCACGCTATGGAAAGGCCGTCGTAGGTGCTGGTTCCCCTTCCGATTTCATCCAGTATTATGAGGCTTCTGCTGCCTGCGCAGCTCAGTATGTAGGCAAGCTCGCTCATTTCCACGAAAAAGGTAGACTGACCCTGGGAAAGGTTATCGGAAGCGCCGATCCTGGTGAAAATCCTGTCCACCACTCCGATTTTGGCGTAATCTGCCGGTACGAAGCACCCGGCCTGAGCCATGAGGACTATGAGAGCCGTCTGTCTCATGTATGTGGACTTTCCGGCCATGTTAGGCCCGGTTATGATCATCATGGATGAATCGGAACTGTTAAGGTATACGTCGTTGGGAACGAATACCGAGCTGCCGCTCATCTGCTCGATTACAGGATGTCTTCCCTTTTCTATGACCAGCTCCAGAGAGTCGTCAATAACAGGTTTTACGTAACCGTTCCTTCCGCTCACCTCGGCAAAGGAGCAGAGCACGTCCAGGGCGGCAAGGGCTGCCGCCGTTTCCTGAAGCTCTCTGGTATACTTCATTATCTCTTCCCTGATTTCGGTGAAAAGCTCGTACTCCAGCTGGTTTATCTTTGCTTCGGCGCCCAGAACCAGGCTTTCCATTTCCTTAAGTTCGGGAGTTATGTACCTTTCGTTGTTTACGAGGGTCTGCTTTCTGATGTAGTCGTCCGGCACCATGTCCGAGTTGGCTCTGGTGACGTCTATGTAGTAGCCGAACACCTTGTTGTATCCGACTTTTAAGTTTTTTATTCCCGTTCTCTCCCTCTCCCTGCTTTCAAGGGTAGCTATCCACTCTTTGCCGTCTTTGATGGAAAGCTTAAGATCGTCAAGCTTTTCCGAATACCCATCTCTGATGAGTCCGCCCTCTCTTACGACAAAAGGTGCATCCTCACAGATGGATTCGTCTATGAGCCTGCAAATACCGTCAAGGTCGTGGATTTCCTTTTCAATATCTGAAAGAAGCGCAGAATCAAGGTCCGTAAGCTCCAGCTTTATTTCGGGAAGAACTCTAAGGGAGTTTCTGAGGGCAATCATGTCCTTTCCGTTAGCAGAGCCTGAAGCCACCCTTCCTGCTAGACGCTCCATGTCGTAGACGTTCTTAAGGTGCTCCCTTACGTTATTGCATGAAAGCGGATTGTCGGAAAGAGCTTCTACGGCATCCAGCCTTCTGTTTATGTCTTCTGAGGCGTTCAGAGGCTCTCTCAGCCATTTTTTCATGGTCCTGGAGCCCATAGCCGTTCCTGTCTTATCCAGAACTCCCAGAAGGGATCCTGTGGTTCTCTTCTCGTACAGGGTTTCTGTGATTTCAAGATTTCTCAGGGTAGCCTTGTCGAGGGCCATGTGCCTTCCCATCTCGTAGAAGGTTCCTCCCGTAATCTGGCTGAGACTCTGCTTCTGGGTATCGAGAAGGTATGCGAGAAGCCCGCCAAGCGCCCTTACGGCTCTGTCTCTTCCAGTAAGTCCCATGGTTATGACTGCGGAACTTCCAAGCTGAGATCTTATGTTTTCAGTAGCTCCCTTAAGGGAGTAATGGGATTCCGGCAAGCTGTGAATGTAAGCCGGTACTGCTGCCGAAATGTCGTCAGGAGAAAAGAAGTTTTCGGCCTCATCGTTATATATTATCTCCCTGGCGCTTATCCTGGCCAGTTCGTTTATTATCTCTCCTGCGCCTTTTATGTTGTCATCTGACTCTGTCACCATGAGTTCACCTGTTGATATGTCGCAGTAGCTCATGGCTATGCCGCCTTTTTCCGCAAAGACGGATGCCAGATAGTTGTTTTCATCTTCTCTTAACATGGAGCCGGACGTTATGGTTCCCGGCGTTACGATCTTAATAACTTCACGGGAAACTATACCCTTTGCTTTCGCCGGATCTTCCGTCTGCTCGCATATTGCCACTTTATATCCCTTTTCAACGAGCCTTGCGATGTAGCTTTCGGCAGAATGAAAAGGAACTCCGCACATAGGAGCCCGTTCATCGAGACCGCAGTTCTTTCCCGTAAGAGTAAGTTCAAGCTCCCTGGACGCGGTGAGAGCGTCGTCGTAGAACATCTCGTAGAAGTCCCCAAGCCTGAAAAACAGAATACAGTCTTTGTAATTTTCTTTTATGTCCAGATACTGTCGCATCATCGGTGACAATTTCATAAGTTAAAGCTCCCGGATTATTTATTGGCGCAAAGTCGCCGTAATTTATAAATGGAGCTGCCGGTGCGGCAGCTCCACGTAGCATAAGCTGTTCCAAGCTGTTTCAATTAGCTGTTCTTTTTCTTGTTGTAAGCTTCGAGTCCAAGTCTGATAAGCTCAACGCCTCTTCTCATGTCTTCTTTCTTAAGAACGTATGCTATACGCATCTCGTCCTTTCCAAGGCCAGGCGTAGCGTAGAAGCCTTCAGCAGGTGCAAACATAACCGTCTCGCCGTTGTCGTCGAACTCGGTGAGGAGGAACATGAGGAAGTCCTCAACGTCGTCAACAGGAAGCTTAGCGGTCATGTAGAAAGCTCCGCCAGGCTTCTGGCATACAACTCCAGGAATCTTCATGAGCTCTTCGTAAGCCGCATCTCTTCTTCCGCAGTATTCTGCCTTTACTTCATCGTAATATTCCTTAGGAAGTCTGAAGAGAGCTGCTGCTCCGACCTGATCCACAGTGGATACGCAGAGACGTCCCTGAGCGATCTTCATTACGCTGCTGATGAGGTCGTGGTTCTTGGAAATGAGCAGTCCGATTCTGGCGCCGCATGCGGAGAATCTCTTGGATACGGAGTCGATGATGATGACTCTGTCTGCGTACTCAGGAACCATGCCGAAGGAAGTCATCGGCCTGTCATCGTAAGCAAATTCTCTGTAAACTTCGTCTGCAATGATCCACAGATCGTGTTCCTTTGCAATTTCTCCGATAAGCTTCATCTCATCGATGGTGAGAACAGTTCCTGTAGGATTTCCCGGGCTGATGCAGCAGATAGCTCTGGTTCTGTCGGTAATGCATGCCTCGATCTGCTCTCTGTTAGCGTAGTGGTAGCCTTCCTCTGCCTTTGTGGTGATAGGAACTACCTTACCGCCTGCAGAAGTTGCGAAGGTGTGATAGTTGGTGTAGAAAGGTTCAGGAATGAGAACTTCGTCTCCCTCGTTGATGATGGAAAGGAATGTCATGGTAAGAGCTTCCGATCCTCCGTTGGTAACGATCATATCTTCTCTTCCGAAATCCATTCCGTATCCCTTGAAGTAATCGGATACTGCGTCCTGAAGTTCGGTATTTCCGCCGGATTCAGCATAAGCAATAACCTTGTTCTTGTAGTTTCTGATGGCTTCCATGAAGCATTCAGGTGTCTCTACGTCAGGCTGACCGATGTTAAGGTGGTATACCTTCTTGCCAGCTTCCTTAGCCTTTGCAGCTATAGGATTGAACTTTCTGATCGGCGAGAACTGCATTGCGTTCACTTTGTTTGACAGTTTCATTTCTCTCAGTCTCCTTTAATGAAAAACATGGTTTATTTTTTATTTCAACTCCCCGTGGGAGTCGTCGACTATGGATTTAATGAAATTTCCATCTATATTATACCTTAACTTCTCATCTTTGCAAAGATATAAAAGATACTCTATATTTCCTTTTGCTCCCTTTATGGGAGAATAGGAAAGTCCCGCTGGGTAAAGACCGTTATCAAGGGCGTAGCCTATGGTCTTTTCTATTACCTCTCTGTGAACGGCAGGGTCCCTCACGATACCGTGTTTTCCAACCTGCTCTCTTCCCGCCTCAAACTGGGGCTTTATGAGGCAGACGCACCTTCCGTCCGCGGCGATTATATCAGATACGACGGGGAAAATAAGCTTAAGGGATATGAAGGATACGTCGATGCTGACAAAATCGCAGGGCTCCTTAATCAGCCCCCTGTCAAGGTACCTTACGTTGCACTTTTCGATATTCACTACCCTTTCATCGATTCTCAGCTTATAGTCAAGCTGGCCGTATCCTACATCTATGGAGTAGACCTTTTTCGCGCCGTTCTGGAGCATGCAGTCGGTGAAACCTCCTGTGGAAGCTCCTATATCTGCGCACACGGTGCCGGTAAGGTCGATGCCGAAAACTTCCACGGCTCTTGCAAGCTTAAGGCCTCCCCGGCTTACGAACGGACAGCTGTCCCCTTTTACGGTTATTTCACATTCTGTGTCATAGGAAGTTCCGGCTTTGTCGGAAAGCCTGCCTTCCACAAATACCAGGCCTGCCATGATAGCTCTTTTTGCCTTTTCCCTGGAGTCGAAATATCCCCTGTTTACCAGCAGAACATCTAGTCTTTCTTTCAAAATCAGCCTTTCCTTTCCTCTAGCGCCTTCATGACGGCCTTCGCAACGGCTTCCGGAGTGAGACCGTATCTTTCTTTAAGTTCGTCGACCGTTCCGTGCTCTATGAATCTGTCCGGCCATCCCAGGGACAAAACGTGCAGATTATCGTTATCGGCCTTAAAAATTTCGCCGAAGCCGCCTCTTAGGGAATTGTCCTCTAAGGTTACATATAATTTATTATGATAACAATTATTATGATAACAATCGTCGTCTTTCAGAAATCCGTATTCCCCCGGTTTTACGATGCCTATGTTTACAAGGCCTGCTTCTATGCCGTGCTCTCCCAGAATTTCAGCTGCCTTTCGCCCGTCTGAATAGGTAGTTCCGCAGGCGAGAATATCCACATCCCTGCCCCGGGATATGCGTATATTTTTTCCTGTAAACTTTTCCATTATGGAAGGCTCTACGGCTGCCCCGCCTCTGGGATACCTTACGGCTGCCGGTGAATTTAAGGATGCTGCGTATTCCATCATCTCTTCTAGCTGCTTTCCCGATGCAGGTGTAAGAACTGTCATTCCGGGAGCAGTAGAAAGATATGAAATATCGAATATTCCGTGATGGGTCTCTCCGTCTGCACCTACGACTCCTGCCCTGTCGATAGCAAATATCACCGGCAGGTTCTGAAGGCACACGTCCTCCAGTATTTCATCGTAGGCCCGCTGAAGAAAGGACGAATATATGGCGACTATGGGTTTGAATCCTGACAGGGCAAGACCTGCCGCAAAAGTTACGGCGTGGCCTTCGGCTATTCCCACGTCAAAAAATCTCTTCGGATACTTTACAGCAAACCCGCCCAGGCCTGTCGCATCACACATGGCGGCAGATATGGCCGTAATCTTTTCATCTCTGTCAGCAAGCTCTATGGCTTTTCTTCCGAAAACCTCAGAGTACGTCACCTTTCCCGAAGCCAGTTCCCGGCCGGTTTCTGCGTTAAAAGGCCCTGTGCCGTGAAATCTGTCGGGATATATTTCAGCCTGTCTGTACCCTTTGCCCTTCTTCGTCATGACGTGAACGAGAACCGGCCCGTTTACATGCTTTGCATGTTCTAGAACCTCTATGAGGTCATCTATGTCGTGACCGTCTGCCGGCCCCAGATACGTAAAGCCCAGCTCTTCGAAAATCACGCCTCCTGAAATTATGGCGTACTTCACCCTGTCCTTGGCCTTGGCAATGGAGCCTCTTAAGGAAGATCCGATTCCCGGAATCCTCTCTATGGATTTTTTTATGGAAGCCTTGGCGTTAAGATACCCTTCAGAAGTTCTCAGCTTTCCCAGGTGCTCCGATAGTCCGCCTATGTTTCTTGAGATGCTCATGCCGTTGTCGTTTAAGATGACGATAACCTTCGACTTTGACATTCCAAGGTTATTCAGGGCCTCGAAAGCAAGACCTCCCGTCATGGATCCGTCTCCTATTACGGCTATGACGTCGTATTTATCTCCGTTCAGATCCCGTCCCGCGGCAATTCCCGCAGCTGCGGAAATGGACGTGCTGGAATGCCCCGTATCGTAGACATCGTGAGGGCTTTCCTTTCTCTTTGGAAATCCGGAAAGTCCGTCCAGCTTTCTTAGGGTGTCGAAGTCCTTCGCCCTTCCCGTGAGAATCTTATGCACGTAGCTCTGATGTCCCACGTCCCAGATTATCTTATCCTGGGGACTGGAAAACACCTTGTGAAGAGCGATGGTAAGCTCAACGACGCCAAGGTTTGACGCCAGATGGCCGCCGGTCTTCGATATGTTTTCTATGAGAAAATCCCTGATTGAATATGACAGGAGATTAAGCTCATCCGGGTTCATATTTTTAAGATCCTCGGGAAAATTGTATTCCGTTAGATTTTTAGCCATAAACCCCTCCTCGTTGTTTATTTATTTATTTCTTTCGGACAGTTTCAGTATGAGATTTCTGAAAAACTCTGCATTGTCATAATACTTTTCGATGACCTTTACCGCATCCTCAGTAAGCTCTTTTAGCTTTTTTTCCGCATTTTCCACACCGTTAAGGCTGACGTATGTGATTTTTTCATGCTGAGCATCGGCTCCGGAATTCTTACCCATTTCGTCAGCATTTCCTAAAACGTCGAGGAGATCGTCTCTTATCTGATAAGCGAGTCCCAGGTTTTCCGCATACACCGTCATGTCCCTGATCATTTCTTTGTCTGCGCCGCCTAAAATAAGACCGGCCTTTACTGATCCTACAAGAAGAGCTCCTGTCTTATTTCTGTGGATGTACTCCAGCATCTCCTCAGAGCTCTTGGTATGCTCGGATTCGATGTCCGACACCTGTCCGGCAACCATGCCGGTTATTCCTGCAGATTTTGTTATGATATACATGGCGTTTATATGCCGCTTCAGCTCATCAGAATCATCGAAGTTCATGAACAGGTTTTTGCTCATAACTTCAAAGGCGGAATTAAGCAGACCGTCTCCTGCAAGGGTAGCCATTCCTTCCCCGTAAACCTTGTGGTTGGTGGGTTTTCCTCTTCTTAAATCGTCGTCATCCATGCAGGGAAGATCATCATGGATAAGTGAATAGGTATGAATGTACTCCATAGCGCATGCGTAAGGAAGAGCTTTTTCCGCCTTCCCGCCGGCAAACTCGCAGGCTGCCATAAGCAGCACCGGCCTGAGCCTTTTACCGCCCGCCATCAGGGAGTACTTCATGGCATCGTACAGCGTGCTGCTCTTCGGATCCACTGTCGGAAGATAATCGAGAAGGTTATCGTTTAATATCTCAAGGTATTCGTCATAGCTTTCTCTCACGGGTTACACCTCACCTTCAAATTTTTCCATTTTCTGTTTTGCGCTCTTAAGGATTTCCTCGCAGGACCGGTAATACTTCATGCCCTCTTCGTAACAGCTTACGGCTTCTTCAATGCCTATATCTCTGTCTTTAATCTTTTCGGAAAGCTCCTTAAGCTTTTCCATATTCTCTTCAAATATTCCGCTCATCGCAATTTTCCCCTCTGTTACACACCTGTTATCTCCGCTTTTGCTCTGCCGTCTCCGAACAGGATTTCAACCCTGTCGCCTTCGGAGAGTTCGGAAGACGACGATACCGCTTTTCCATCTTTTGTCACTATGGAATAGCCGCTCTTAAGTATCTTCTCGGGATTGTTCTCCGAAAGAACGGTTCCCACGGAAGAAAGAGCTTTCTCCCCATCGTCGATACGCTTTAATGCAGAGGATTTCAGCTCCATGATAAGATTGTCGCATCTCAGCGTCTCGTACATCAGTTTGTTGGAGGCATGGGCTTTAAGCCCGTCGATAACGGCTTTTAACCGGTTCATAATCTCCGCCGTATCTGGTGCCGCAAGCTGCGCCGCCGCAGTAGGAGTCTCCGCTCTCACGTCCGCGACAAAATCCGCAATTGTAAAGTCTATTTCATGTCCCACGGCCGAAATCACCGGTATATGGCATTTATATATGGCCCTTGCCAGAGCTTCATCGTTGAAGCAGGCAAGATCTCCCGGCGCGCCGCCGCCTCTTCCGACTATGAGAACGTCTATATCATCGACGTTTTCGTCTATATAGTTTATGGTCCGGGTAATATCTGCGGCTGCGCTGTCTCCCTGAACCAGAACGGGAAAGAGAACTATATCCACAAGTCTGTTTCTGGAATCCAGTATGCTGAGCATATCCCTTAAAGCCGCGCCTGTGTCAGACGTAACCAGTCCTATTTTATGGGGAAATTCAGGCAGGTTTTTCTTATGAGCCCTGCTGAAAAGTCCCTCTTTTTCGAGTTTTGCCTTAAGCTCATCAAAGGCTGTAGCTGCAGCTCCCGCCCCCTCAGGCTCTATTTCCCTTACGTATATGGAATATGACCCGGTCTTCTTATACACGCTTACTCCGCCCGTTATCACGACCGAATCGCCGTTTTCAAGGAGAGTCTTAAGGCCTGCCGCCTTTTCCCTCGGCAGAAAGCAGTTTATCCTGCTCGCTTCGTCAGCGATGGAAAAGTAAACGTGACCGCTGGCGTGGTACTTTATCCCCTCTATCTCACCTCTTACGGTCACAAAGGACAGCAGAGGATCCGTTCCCAGAACTCTCGATATGTATTCATTCAGTTGAGATACGCTTACAGGCTTTATAGCCATAATGACCTCCGTACTGCATGTTTTTCATCAATACCTGATTAAACTTTGCCACCCCATATTATACCTTCTCAGACGGATATTGAGAAGATGTTTTCCGAAAATGTTTATCGCAGAAGCCGGTTATGGTAAGATAATGTAAAAAGCCAGAGGAGATAAACGCAATGAGTAGTAATTTAATCATACGGAATGAACGTGCATCAGATTATGAAACCGTTGAAAGGATAACAAGAGAGGCCTTTTACAACATTTACAGACCCGGATGCGTGGAGCACTATCTCGTTCATGTCATGAGAAATCACGAGGACTTTATTTCAGACCTCGACTTCGTTGCAGAGCTTGATGGAGAAGTTATCGGAAACATCATGTACACCAGAGCAAAATTGGCAGATGAAACCGGAAAAGTAAAGGAAATACTCACCTTCGGCCCCGTGTGCATAAAGCCGGAATACCAGAGGAGAGGATACGGGAAAAAGCTCATAGAGAATTCATTTAATCACGCTATGAAGCTCGGCTACGATACCGTCGTAATCTTTGGAAGCCCCTCAAACTACGTGAGCTGTGGCTTTAAAAGCTGCCTGAAATACGGTGTATGCACGGCAGATGGAAAATATCCGTCCGCCATGATGGTAAGGGAGCTTGTACCTGGCGTCCTCAGCGGCCACAGGTGGGTTTACTCTGACAGTCCGGTTATGAACATAGATGAGGAAGAAGCTTTGAAATATGACGACACATTGGAGAATATGGCTAAGGAATACAGGCCGAGCCAGGAAGAATTCTACATCATAAGCCATTCCTTTCTGGAAAAATGATTAGTCTTGCGGATGTTGATATGCGGAAAAATCAGTAGCCAGGTATCGGCGCGGGCTGACGTATGGTTTCAGGCATCAGAACCTTGATTTCAGTTTCTGATGCCGGTTTTCGACATTTTAAGGACAAACAGCACACTTTGTCTAAGTGATTTTCGACAAAGTGTGCACTCTCAGCGCCTTTAGTTGAACATTTTACGCTGTTACACCCGAAAAAGCGCATTTTCCTTCGACAAAATTGTAAATGCGGTCAGCAAACGTAGAAAATCCTTCGACAAAACGGTCATTTTTCGATAACGAAGTAAAACTTCAACCGTTTCTGCAACTGGCCGTTTTTCAGTAATACATCCTCCTTACCAGTTCTTCATCGTATTCGTCGTCAGTTCCCGGACGAAGCGTTCGCCTTACCTCTCCGGTGGACTTATATCCCAGTGACTCGTAAAGGGACGCACCTGTGTCATTATCCATGTAGTGCATCAGCTCCACAAATGCGATAGACGGATATTCCCTTTTAAAGAACTCTGCGGCAGCTTTCATGGCAGCTCTTCCGAGGCCCTTACCCTGAATGTCTTTATCCAGCATTATACGCTTAAGATACACGTAATCCTTCCCGTCCGAATGAATTTCGTGACTGCCCTCACCGGGTCCCATTTCTCTCACCACACCGTCAGGCTGAAAATAGTATAGCATGAAACCTATAAGCTTATCATCGTTATAAATGGCTCTTGGCTCCAGATATGTAAAAACATAGGATTCTGCCAGTGAGTAAAGGTTGTTTTCCAGAAATCCCACCTGATCATCTCTAAGCCTCAGGTTTATGACGTCTTCAAAATTCTTTGGAGTTACTTTTTCAAATCTGATCATTTCTATCTCCTCTTGTCTTAAGTAAATAAATCCTACGATTTAATCAAAAAGAACATAAATATGCTCATTATAATAATTCCGATTCCCATCGCCGTAAAAATTATGGTTACAATACCGCCGGAAACAGGTCTTTCCACATAACATTTCTTCGGATTTTCCGGACTGTAGTAAACGGTCGTCTCACTGCCGTAAGGCCAGAGCTTTTCCGCAAGAACTCGAAGATTGGCGGCCGGACCCGTCTTTACGTGAAGCCAGCCCTTTTCATCTTCGTAAGCATCGGATCTGATCGGTAACGGCGGCCCCGATACTTTTATCAGCTTTACGCCTTTATATTTCTTTCTCGTCCTGTATTCTTTTCCGTCCACCCTGTATTCGATGACGGGACACATACTTCCCTTTCCGTAAAATATGTGCTTTACAACGGTTCCCGTTGTCTTTTCGGTGCATCGGCGGTTTTTCCTGCTTTGAACGACCTTTACCGTTATCCCGGCAAGCAGCAAAAGAACTCCGACCCCTCCGACAAGGGCTAATTCGAGCCATGCAATCTGTAAATCTGTCATAACAACCTCACCTGACATATTTCATATACAAAAGCGGATACGGATTTCCCTGTTCGTCAAAATCCGTTCGCCTGAAGACTTCAAATCCCATATGTTCGTAAAAGCCTTTGGCAAGAGGATTCTGCTCGTTTACGGCAAGCTCGTTTGCACCATACTCGGCAATGCCACGGGACAGAAGCTTACTGCCGGTGCCTTGACCCCTGTATTCGGCGGAAACGAACAGCATTTCAATCCGGCTATCCGCGATCCCCATAAATCCGGCAGTATTCCCGTCGGCATCTTTTGCGAGAAGAAGCCGGAACGTATTCCTTAATCTTCAGTATTTCGTCATCCGACAGAAAGTGATGAGTCGCTCTTACGGAGCTTTCCCATACATTAACCAGTTTTTCGGTCAGCCCGGCATCTCTGCATTCCGCCTCTGTAATACGGATTTTCGTTTCATATGAATCCTTTTCCATAACGAAGTTAGTGAGCAAAACTCCCCGCCTTTCCACCTGCTGCTCCCTTATTACGCGGTACCCTCTTTGCAGGAAAAACAGCTTTGCGGTAACCGATGCGTGGGTCGTGATTTTACCTATGGCACCGCTCTCAAGGCGCTCGCATATTGCCGTCCCGATTCCCCTTCCCTGATAATCCCTGTGAACGTAGAGTCTGTCAAGGTATCCCGCTTCGTCTATATCGCCAAAGCCTGCAATTACGCCGTTTTCCTCGGCCACCAGACTGCAACGGGATTCGAGACTTTTGTTCCATTTTTCCATGTCGATATTACCGTCCGCCCAGGCGTCAAGCTGCTCGTCACTATAGTCCGCCGCGTTTACCGTATGAACCGTGTTATAGAAGAGCTGGGCAATTTCCGGAAGGTCTGACGGTGTGTATTTTCGTATTTTTATCAAAGTGTGCTCCCTGGAATTAAAATTTCATCGACAATCATGTCAATTGTTTTTCTATCAGTGTCAATTTTAACAGTATCGAGAGCCTGAAAAAGGGGTATTCTCGAGACACTTCTTTCGATAACATCAGCGGTGCGAACACTTCGCTCTACGTCACATGACAATCTTTGCCGCAAGGTATCCTCACTGGCAACGAGGGATATGCACTTCACAGTACAGATGCTCAAATCTAATCTTTCAATAATGGAATCCATAATACTCTGCTTGTCCATAACCCAGCAGAAAATAATATTTTCATATGCGGAACACCTCAGAAAGTTATTCAAGAGATAACAGATATTGTCAATCACCATTTTTTTGGTTTCACTGGTTACTCTGAATGGACTTGAATCCCAGCACCAGTCGCCATCAAGAAAAACACTGTTTTGCAAATCCCGTTTCAGCTGATGGCATACAGTAGTTTTTCCAACTCCCATGGGGCCGCCAATCATGTATAGGGTTTTCATTATTTGCACCTGCATCTGGTATTTATATCTTCATAGATTATGCTATAATATATATATAATTTAATTAATATTATTTATATATAATCATTTGAGGAGGATAATAATGGAACTAAAACAGTTAGAATATTTTCAAATGACTAGTCGATTGAAGAATATTACACGCGCTGCTAAAAGACTTTCAGTTTCTCAACCAAATATCACAGTAGCCATAAAAAAATTAGAAGCTGAATTAGGTATACAATTATTTGAACGTAGCCAAAAACAACTTTCCTTAACACCAGAAGGAGCTGTTTTTTTAAATCGTATAGAACAAGCACTACGCAATATTCAAGATGCCGTTTTAGAAGTAAATGATTATAAACAATTGCAAAAAGGCACAATAAAAATAGGTATTCCATCTATGATTGGTGCATACTTATTTCCCAAAATCTTTTCCGGCTTTCAAAAAAAATTTTCTCATTTAGATGTTTATTTATATGAAAAAGGTTCTATGTCTATTCGTGAATCACTTGAACGAGATGAACTTGATTTTGGTATCGTGATTATTTCTAATGCATCACCAAGTTTGCAACTTCTTCCAATGTCTACAAATCAAGTTGTAGCATGTGTTCCTGATTCACATCCATTAGCTCGTAAAAATAAATTTTCTTGGACTGATATAAACAATATTGATTTAATCATGTTAAAAGAAGGCTCTTTCATTCGTAACATGATTTTAAATAAATTGAAAGAAAACAATATTAAACCTAATATCGTCCTCGAATCAAATCAGATAGAAACAATCAAAGGTTTAATTTCTAGCAATGTCGGCATGGCTTTCTTACTTGATTTTATAGTTCAAGATTCTCCACATATTAAAACTTTACCACTTGAAAAACCTATTTTTGTAGATGTAGGTCTTGCGTGGAAAAAAGACCGCTATATTTCTAAAGCAGCTCAATCATTTATAAATTTTTGTCAAGAAACACTAACTAAATAAATGGTATAAAAAAACATCTATGAATTAATTATCATAGATGTTTTTTCATTATGCTTTGTTAGATTCAATTTTTTCAATGGCAATTCCTTTTGGAACATATAATACCATTTTATTAGTAATCTGTTTTACAGAACCATCAAGTACATAACAAGCACCATTCATAAAGTCACAGATGCGAACTTGTTCACTTGATTCAATTTTTTCAAAATTAATAAGTACAGTTTTGCCATCTTTTAAAGCATCGGCCACAAATCTAGTGTCATTAAAATTAGTAGGTTCAAATACAAGAATTTTTATATTAGCATGTTCATAAACCTTCAAACTAGGACGACCTTCTTCTTTTTGAACAGGTTTTACAGGTGCAGCTTCAGTGTATAAAGGAGCACCATTCACTACTTTTTTTCCTTCAGAAGCAACTCTAACTCTAGTCTTAATCGATTTTTCTTTTTCTTGAGCTTTCTGTGCTGGAGTTTCAACGACTTCAACTTCTTCTTCAGGAATTAATATCTTTGATAGTTTAGATAAAAAATCTGACATAATATCACCTCAATCACATATTTAATTATAATACAAAATAAATAAAATATAAAATAAAAGATATACATTCTTTTCTATTTAAATTTGAAAAATCCTGCAATAAAAAATATATTCTTACAATTTATCATTTAAGTAAAAGGAAACGATATTTAAATATATCGTTTCCTTTTCGCTTATATCATAAATTATTTTGCAGTTTTACGCATACGACCGCGCTGTGCTTTATCAAGAATTGTTTTTCTTAAACGAATGCTTTCTGGTGTAACTTCTACCATTTCATCTTTATTAATATATTCTAAAGCCTGTTCCAAGCTTAAAATACGTGGAGGTGTTAAGCGAATAGCTTCATCAGAAGAGGAAGAACGCATATTGGATACGTTTTTCTTTTTGCATGGGTTAACATCCATATCAAGTTCGCGGCTATTTTCACCAATAATCATACCTTCATAAACCATTTGGTTTGGAGAGATGAACATTGTACCACGGTCTTGAAGTGTATAAATACCGTATGGAGTAGTTTCGCCTTGTTCAAAAGCAACGAGAGAGCCACGACTACGTCCTGGAATATCTCCTTTATATGGAGCATATCCGCGGAATACATGGTTCATAATACCATTACCTTTAGTATTAGTTAAGAATTCAGAACGGAAACCGATAAGACCACGAGCTGGAATTGTGAATTCAAGACGTAAATAACCTTTAAGTTCTGTCATATTGGAAAGTTCAGCTTTGCGTGTACCAAGGGATTCCATAACAGTACCCATGAATTCTTGTGGAACTTCAATAGTGAGGTTTTCCATTGGTTCACAGAGTTGACCATTAATTTCTTTATAGATAACTTCTGGTTTACCGATTTGAAGTTCATAACCTTCACGACGCATTGTTTCAATTAAAATAGAAAGATGCAATTCTCCACGGCCAGAAACTTTAAATGTATCAGGACTATCTGTTTCTTCAACACGAAGACTTACATTTGTTTCAGTTTCTTTAAATAAACGTTCGCGTAAATGACGAGATGTTACAAATTGACCTTCACGACCAGCGAATGGGCTAGTATTAACACCAAATGTCATGGAAAGTGTTGGTTCATCAATGTTGATTGTTGGAAGAGCTTCTGGATTTTCAGCATCTGCTACAGTATGACCAATACTTGCACTTGCAAGACCAGTAAGAGCTACGATTTCACCGAGTGGAGCTTCTGGAACTTCAACACGTTTTAAACCTTGGTAAACATATACTTTACCAATACGTTCTTTCTGTTCACCATCGCCACTAATAACGACAACATTTTGACCTTCTCTTATTTTACCACGCATTACTCTACCGATAGCTACGCGGCCAACATATTCATCAGAATCAAGTGTTGTAACCATTAATTGAAGAGGACCATCAATATCGCCCTGTGGAGCTGGGATTTCTTTTACTAATAAATCCATTAATGGTTCAAGGCTATCGCTTTCATCTTCAAGATTGAGTTTTGCGATACCATCACGAGCAATAGCATATACAACAGGGAAATCAAGCTGGTCATCATCAGCGCCGAGTTCCATGAATAATTCCAGAATTTCATCATAAACATCATCGATACGCTGGTCAGGACGGTCGATTTTATTGATGACAACAATAGGTTTTAAACCTTGTTCTAAAGCTTTACGTAAAACATATTTAGTCTGAGGCATAGGACCTTCAGAAGCATCAACAAGCAAAAGGACACCATCAACCATGTTGAGTACACGTTCAACTTCGCCACCAAAATCGGCATGGCCCGGTGTATCAACAATATTAATTTTAATATCTTTATACATTACAGCTGTATTTTTGGACAAAATGGTAATACCGCGTTCACGTTCAAGCGCATTAGAATCCATTACACGTTCTGCTACTTGTTCATTAGCACGGAAAATATGACTTTGTTTAAGCATAGCATCAACAAGAGTAGTTTTACCGTGGTCAACATGAGCTATGATAGCGACATTTCTCAATTTGTTGTTAGTATACAAAAAAAATTCCTCCTAATGTATCAATGATATAGTTATATTTTAAAAGTATCTTTTTATTAGTGTAGTATATCCATATATTTATGTCAAATATTAATTTACTTTGTAATAGTATTTATTACGATAATTATGGTTCTTCAAGTGAAATATTACCGAGTTTACCAGCGCGAAAATCTTTTAAAATAGCAATTGCTGTTTTTTCTGTATCAATCACGCCGCCTTTTTGTAAAAAGCCTCGTTTTTTACCAACAAGTGCAAATAACTCTTCACTTGTCTGTGGCAATTCAGTTATTTTATAACGCTCCATTATATTTTGTCCATAGCGGTCTTTTAAACGCCAAATCAAAAGTTGTGCCGCATGTTCAATATCATAGACTTCATCGCTAATAGCTCCTGTAAAAGCTAAATTTAAACCTACTTCTGGGTCTTCAAATTTAGGCCATAAAATACCTGGTGTATCCAACAAGTCAAGATTATTTTTAATTTTAATCCATTGTTTAGCACGTGTAACACCTGGTTTATCGGCCGTTTTAAGTGAAGCACTACCTGATAGGCGATTTATTAGTGAAGATTTACCAACATTCGGTATTCCTACAATCATAACACGAGCATTGCGCGGTTTAGCACCTTTACTAGCAAATTTAGCAGTTTTACTTTTTGCAAGTTCATCAGCTTTAGTAACGAGTTGGCGAATGCCTTTACCATTTAATGAATTTATTTTTACAACGGATTTACCTAATGAAGTAAAATATTCTTCCCATTCATTATTAATAGCATTGTCTGCTAAATCAATTTTATTCAAAGCAATGAGATGAGGTTTACTTCCTATTAAATCTTTTAAAATTGGATTGGCACTGCTACGCGGAATACGAGCATCTAAAAGTTCTATGACTACATCAACCAACTTTAAATTTTCTATGATGATACGCTTTGCCTTAGCCATATGACCAGGATACCAGTTAAGTTGCGCAAGTGTTCCTAAATCGTCCATATTCAAACCTCCTTATAAAATTTATATATACGACAAATAAACTCAACAAAAAAGGCACTGCTTTAAAACAAAAAACAGTGTCTATTAATATATTATATACCATATTCATTACAAAATCAAAAAATTATAGTACATTAAAATGTTTCAATGCATTTAAAATGCCATCATTATCTACATCGGTCGTCACATAATCAGCAATAGATTTTACATCATCAGAAGCATTTCCCATAGCTACACCAATTTTAGCAAATTCCAACATTTCCTTATCATTACCGCCATCGCCGAATGCCATGCATTCATCAATATCTATGCCGTAATAATCCAAAACGTATTTAATGCCCGTCGCCTTTCCGCCGTCCTTCGGAATTATATCACCGACGAAAGGGCACCATCTGACCGAGCGGCAGTTCGGCATCATCTTTAAAATAGGAGCTTCGTCTTCTTCCGGTAAGAATAAATTCAGTTGATATGTTTTGTGCGTATATATACGTTGCATACTGTCGACAAATCTTTTCGGTGCAGTACCCCCAAGAGCTTTATCAAAATCATCCAGATACTGATTGCGCAGATTGTAATAGAAATAATCAAGCTCAATGAAACCGCAGGCAATATCCTTATCCTTGAGATAATCCGTTAAAACGGTCAAATCGTTTTTATCGAGTGTCTGTTCGTGAATAATATTGTCATTTTTATCATAACAGTACTGCCCGTTCAACGTGATGTATCCGTCAAATAAATCATGCAGTTCCTTCGTCAAAAATTTGATATCCGCAGGAGGACGACCCGTGCAGATGAATAATTTAATACCTTTATTATGAAGCTCGTTCAGTGCTTTTATTGTCGATTGCGGAATTTTATGCGTTTTAAAACTGATTAATGTTCCGTCTATATCGAAAAAAATCGCTTTTACCATATAATTATCAGCCTACTTTCGTTGAAATACATAATCAGTATAATAAAATTCTCGCCAAATAACAAGAATAATATTTTTCATTCATATCGGCTATAATGAGGCACTACTTAAAATCTAAAAAAAGCAAAACAGTTTATGCTTTTATTTCTGCTGTAATTGATGCAATGTACGCTGTCTGTATTTTCTTTCCGATAGAGCATGCCGCAGCCGCTTGCAATTAAGCGTATCAAAATATTTTCTGGCCACAATGTTGGGCAGAGCGACGCCGACTGTAATGGCCAATATGACCAATGTGGCATTTACGCCGCTTTGTACGGCCGACAGTAACTCGCTTGCATTTAAGGCATCTATATCTATGATATTAAACAACAGGCGGTACATGAAAATTCCCGGCATTAAGGCAATCGCAGACGGAATAACCAATACGTGCGTGGGTACATGAAACCAGTGTACTGCCTTCAATGCAATAATGCTGATAGCCAGTGCCCCTAAAAAAGTTCCTATCGGCATGCCGACTCCCAGTAAATCCATGGATACGGTACGGACACAGACACAGATTATGCCGCCGATACCGACAACCAACAAAAGGCGCGGCGGCACATCGAACATGGTGGAAAAACCAGCTGAAGCGATAAATGCTGAAAATACATAAATAATATAAGACTGATGACTTATCATCTCTATATGCGTAAAATCTGTAACATTAAAAATTTTAATTGCAAATAATATACCAAAGGTCATAGCTCCTACCATTAAAAGCGTATTCATGGCACGCGTCATACCCGCTGTGATATATCCATCAAGCATATCCTCTAAGGCATTTATCATAGGAACACCAGGAACTATAAAAATAGCACATGCAAGCATAGGATACCAAGGCGTAGAACTAAATGGCAAAAAATGCATGAAATAGGCAATTGTTGTCGCAACAAAAGAAGAAATCTGTATTGCTACATATGGATTGATTTTGCTTTTAACACATACTTTTCTAACAAAAAAACCAATAAAAGCAGCAAATGCTGTATACAGTGCTGCCACTAAATCACAGCCAAACATTTTGCCAACTCCACCGCAGGCAAGTGCAGCACCTAAGTTTATGATAAATGAAGTATATTTATTTTTCTTTTTAACAATTTGTTCGAGTTGATAACGAAATTCTTCTAATGAGAAATCTTTTTCAATTGCTTCCCATGTCAACTTACTGACTTCAGATATTACATGCATATCAACATTATGTTGTTGGCACTTTTGCAACTTCGTTAAATGGTAGTTATTCTCACTAACAGTAATCATTATCGTTGTATACGTTATGTGTATCTGTATTTGCTCATCGAATATATTAGCAAATGCTGCTGTTCTCTTCATAGAGCGTACAATTCTATTCGTATCAGCAGAGTTTTCCATTAAAAGTTGCCCAACTCTTAAAATAAGCTGTGCCTTAGCATTAAGTTCTATATATTTTTTATCTATCATAAATTTCCCCTAC
This sequence comes from uncultured Bacillota bacterium, assembly GCA_949292945.1. Lineage (GTDB taxonomy): Bacteria > Bacillota > Clostridia > Peptostreptococcales > Anaerovoracaceae > Avanaerovorax. The sequence goes on from CASFAX010000033.1 coordinate 26,128, forward strand.
TCAAATCATATATATTTATATTATAACCTGTCTTAATAAATTAATAGATAAATCTATGTAAAAAATAAATATTTATGTAAATAGAACTTTTATATTTTAATATCTATAAAATATAATCATATTTATATTATACACAATAAACTTACATTTAAATGAAAACATACAATAACTAACAATATAAATGTAGTAAAAAACAGCCTTAAAGCATAAAGCTAAAAGGCTGTTTCATACGTTTTATACGCGCGTATTAAATTACAAAATCAAAATCAGATAGTATGAACGCGAATTGTGCTTGTGCT
>CASFAX010000034.1 GCA_949292945.1 uncultured Bacillota bacterium
GTCTTTGAATTAACAGGAGCAAGTGTCTGCAGATAATCCTTCTGAGCAGAAGTGAGCTCATCACCTTCAAGAAGGATAGGCATTCCGGTTGCCGATGCGGACAGTGCATCCGGATAGTTCTGACCGGAAGCTACAAGAATCTCACAATTCTTTATCTTGTTGATAGGATTTAACTTGAAATACTCTTCAAGAACCTTGATGTTAGTATCATATCTGGTGTCTCCGTCAAGTCTTACTACATCTACATCGAACTTATAAAGCATTTCTTCAAAGTCTGCTGAAACTGCGTTAGTTCCACCGAGAACGTAAACCGTGGTAGTCTTGTAGCTAGCGGCATTGTCTTCTATGTACTTAGCAACCGTTGCTTCGTATTCATCGTTTACCAGCAGTATTGGTGCTTTCATATCCTCAGCGAGCGCAGCTGCAGAAAGCGCATCTGCATACTCATCGCCGGTCGCAACGAAGAAGTTTGCAAATCCTGCGGATGTTTTCATCTGATCAGCAACTTTAATTGCAGTTTCGTATCTGTTTTCGCCAGCAAGTCTCTGCTGAACTGCAAGAGCGTCAGCATCATCTCCCCATGTAGCATCGCCAAAGATACCAGCATCTTTTACCGCAGTTACAACGGCTGAAATAAAGCATCCGTCAAATCTTCCGTCATCCTTAACTGTAAAGTGCCTAGCCGTTCTGTTATCATCAGTTTTAGGTAAGTCTTTCAGAGGTACTGCAGCAGTTGGTACTGTCGTTCCGTTTGCTTTAACTGCCGTCCATTCAAAGGTTACATACTTTGTAACATCTTCACCCGTAACAACTGTTCCGTCATCAAGAGTAATGCTGTTAATGTAATATGTTTCTCCTGCTACAGGCTGAGTTGCTACAACGTGCTTGCCGTACTGTACAATTGGAGTTCCGTCTGCATTTGCTTTAACAACTTCTACAGAAGCAACTTCCTTTGGCGCTGTGGCGGCATCCTGATAGATTACAATCTGTGCACCATCTGCAACTGAAGCCGTATCTTTAGTTGCATCACGTTCATCCCATCCATTCAACTTCAGCCAGTCAACAGTGTTTATTGTCTCAGGAAGTTTATACTCAAACTCGTATCCTCCCTGCGCAGCAGTCTTGCCACGCTCCTGAACAGCTACAGACACCCATGTTCCTTCATCATTCTGATGAAAAGTCCATGTAATATCAACAATACCACGAACTGTTATCTGATCTGCATCAACATAAGGATCATCTGCTGCAAATAAATTCATAACCGCAGTTCCAGCTGTTTTGCCAGCTCCTACATACAGCTTCACCATTTTCTGATCCTTACCATCCGTTGAGAGTCCAAGCACATATTCGAACTGACCAGCTATTCTGTTGAGATCTACAGTCGTAGTAAATGTTTTACTATCTGCAATTCCACCAGCAACAGCGGTCTCAACGATACCGCCACCAGAGTTGACAGTCTTGTCTACGACGATCTGATTTTTGGTGTAATCAACCTTGGTCACATCGTCCGACCAAGCAAGTGCAGGTACAGCGCTGGTGATTACCATAGCGGCTGTAACTGCAAAAGCCACAAGTTTCTTTTTCATTACATCCTCCTTCTCACCCTTCCGGGTGATGTTTGCTTGATTAAGTTTAGCAACATAAATTTCACAGTAAGTATACCCCCCCCCGGTAAATATTTGTCAATACCTATTTTTTGAACCTGTGAGAAATGTTTTGAAGGATTTTGATTCAAACGCCGGCGGGACCGGTGTGGGGGTATCAGCCAAAATCTGAGGATTACAGGGAATTTTGCCCGACGGGCACGTGAAGATTTTGATCGAAGCACGCAAAAAGCCGAGAGAAAAATTTTGACAATAAAAACACCGGACCCAATTCCGGGCCCGGCTCCGAAAGCTTCTGCTAAAGCCATAGATGCAATAGTGTGATAAGTTATGTTGCTAAGAAATATCAAACTGAAACGTCACTGGCAAAATGAGAAGTCTTTCGTCGGGATGCCTCCCTGAATGTACGCTTTGTACGGTAACCCTTCACCCCAAACAAAATCTGCCAAAACGCACATTCAGCAAGACACCCCGCTACACAATATCGAGCCGCGACCACTTTGGCCGCGACTCAATATCAGTGAAAATCGTTTTTATTAGTCTATTTATGTTGCTATGTTATGCGATTTTCTGAACGGTTGCGTTGGAAACTGCATTCTCTCCGCCGATTACTACAAGACCTGCATACTGAGCATTGTCAGCAACTATATCTACGATATCGCTAGCAGGATCCGTTACATTTGGATTTACGAGAACCAGAGGAGCACTATTCTGTGCTGCAAGAACTCCACCGGTTAATGCATCTGGATAATCCATACCGGATGCTACAAATACATACTTGGCTGCATCGTTCTTAACATATTTGTCCATAACCATCATGTTGGTTTCGTACCTGTTAACGCCACCGATTCTGTCTACAGCTGCTGTAGTGTATGGCTTAGAGGCGATTTCGTCTTTAACATCGTTGCTTACAGCGTCTCTTCCACCTATCACAACATACTTTCTATCAGCCTTTGTCTGAGCGATTTCATAGAGGAACTCTCTCTGAGCCTTAGTAAGAGCATCTCCACCTACAAGAAGTACAGGCTTTCCCGTAGACGCTGCGGAAAGTGCATCTGCATAGCCAGTTCCGGAAGCTACGAGAACTTCACTCAGGGTGCCCTTTTCGGTTCCGATTCCGCCGTTCGCTTCGTTGTAAACAAATGCCTTCAGTACTTCAATGTTAGTATCGTATCTGTTATCACCGGCAAGTCTGTCTACGTTTACGGTCAATTTCTTCAGTTCTTTTTCAAAATCTGCAGATACAACACTTGTTCCACCAACAATGTATACGTCTGCATCGTAGCTTGCTACATTCTTCTTAATGTACTGAACAACTTCATCTTCGTGAGCTGCATTTACAAGAAGAATTGGAGCATCTACCTTGTTTGCAAGAGCCGTTACAGAAAGTGCGTCTGCATAGTTAGTTCCAGTTGCTACGAAAATAGTGTCGAATGAACCAGCATTCTTCATCTGGTCAGCAACCTTCATGGCAGTTTCGTATCTGTCAGCTCCGGCGATTCTCTGCTGAATTGCGAGAGACTCCATATCATCACCCCATACAGTTTCGCCGAAGATACCGGAATCCTTGTTACCGGTAACGGTTAAGGTTACATAAGCACCTGCATACCCGGCATCAATTCCGAATACAGGCTCACCGTAGCTATTAACTCCTATACCTATGCCATTTGACAGAATCTCCATGGCCGTTCCGTCTCTCTTGGTAACTTCCCAGCTGAGTTTTACGTATTCTTTCAGATCAATTTCGTCGCGGGTAATTACCGTTCCGTCGTTGAGGGTAATGCTGTTAACTACATAAGTCTCACCAATAACCGGCTGGGTTACAACCTGAACTCTGCCATATTTATCAAGCTTAGGCTCACCAGTTGTATTATCGGCAAGAACAACTTCTACATCAGTTACCTCTTCAGGAATCTGATTCTGGTAAATCACAGCCTTCCAGCCAGGATCGTTACCACCAGACCACTGTGTGAATTCTACGGAATCAACCGTAACCGCCTCAATCTCGTCTTTGTCATTTGTGTCGAGTTTCATTGTGAGTGTAGCATCCTCTTTCGGAGTGCTCATTTCATCGACAACAAATTCCACGTATCTTACTCCGTCAACGGTAACGAATCTCCAGGTAAGAGTTGCGATACCATCAGGAGTTGCAGTCTGCTGTACACCTTCAAGTGTAGCCTCTGATACGGCGATAATGCTATCGTTGATAGTCACATATTTCGTGAACTCCGCACCCTGATCGCCACTCATCTTAAGAGTGTACGTGAAGTTACCATTGGTTCTGTTGAAATCCACAGTGATGCTGTGCTCATCCCCATCATTTATTGCAACATTTTTCTCGTTAACAATACCGTCCTGAAGATGGGTGCTGTCCATCACTACCTCATTAGACACTGGCATTGTAGGGCCAGTATTAACAGGGCTCCAAGCAAGTGCAGGTACAGCGCTGGATACTACCATGGCGGCTGTAACTGCAAAAGCCACAAGTTTCTTTTTCATTACATCCTCCTTCTCACCCTTTCGGGTGATGTTTGCTTTGATTAAGTTTAGCAACATAAATTTCACAGTAAGTATACCCCCCCCCGGTAAATGTTTGTCAATACCTATTTTTCTGGTCTTACATGGACAATTTGCATAAATTCGATTAAAAAGCCGGCCGTACCGGTGCGGGGGTATCAGTTGAATTTTTAAACTTCGTGCATATTTTATTCTGTGTCTGCCCTGCATATTTCCACCGCAAAACCGGCAACTTCCCTCAAGAAAATTTTTAGAATTTTTCAGGTGACCATTAAACGCGTCACCATTTTGATAAAAAGTTATGATTTCAACTTGAAAGTATAACTGATTTTTTACCTGAAGTACAAATTACCAGCCCTACGTCAAACATAATCTCGCAAATGCTGCACTTCCGAGAGTTTTTATTCGACGTCAACGGAATATACGACCTTTGAGGTCAAATATCCTTTCTACCAAACTACAATTTCCCAGGTTGCAGGTCGAATTACCCGTTAGCCACCCATGTAAAATCACTGCGACACCCCATTGAAAAACCGCAGACTCTCTCGCCTGCGGTTCTCATCTACTGCCCTTTCTTATTCGTCTTTGTCATCTGAGTCATCTGAAACCAGACCAGCCGCACTCTCTATCATCTCAGTCACAGCTCGGTTAAGAGACTTTGCATTTGATGACGTTATGACCGGCTTTCCGGTTTTCTCCTCAATCTCGCTTCTGGCGTGTCCCGCAATGGAGCCGCCTGTTCTTGCCACCTGCTTATTCTCACCAAAAGTTTCAGGCTTTGTCGCTTTCGAAATCTCGGTGGTCGTCGCTTCCGCCAGCATGTTGAGCACCAGCTCCAGAGTAGTCATGTTGTCTCGAAGATTTTCTTTCTTCAGTCCCTTTAAATCCTTATACTGGCGGGTACTCATGCCAGACCACGCACGGGTAATCTCATCCGTAAGTATGGCAAATTCGCCGCCGCCCTTCACGCCGCGCTCCTGCCATTCGTCGGTAAGCTCCTTCCGGACCTGAATCGCCTGAAGCCGCTGATTTATCCACTCTATCGAGTACCCCTTCCGCAGATAAGTCGCCAGCGCCCTGTCGATGGTCTGCTCAGGATCGATAGTCTCCTCGATGCGCTCGCGTCCCACCTGCGCCAGCCAAAGCTTAAACGGCTCGGCCTTCGGTGAAGGTATCGACTGAATGATGCGCAAAAGCTGCTCAGTGTTTGCGACGTCGGTCAGGCGCATTTTCCCGTCAATAGATTTCATTTTCAACTGCTTACAATTTGTAAGCAGTTGAGCAGAACCCTCAGATTTTAGGCGCTTCTTCAAGACTGCCCAATAAGTACTTGCGCCGCGTGCGTTCGGCTGCTCTGTCAAAACCTTTACCACATCCACAATTGAAAAATACCACTCCTCCGTTTCCTCGTCCCACGCCGTCCTGACCGTCTGATCCTCGAACAGCTGAATACCGTTTTCGTAATCCATTTCCTAACGTCTCCTCTCCCGCATTCATGCGAACTCCTCGGTGTTTTCCTCTGCATCTATTATATCATAAAAGAACGTATGTTCGTATTGCAAATCTGTTTCCAGACAAATTTAGAACTTCCAGACATAATTTCAGAAAATGAATTACAGGGAAAAACGTGACAATTCCGCTTCATATGACGTCTCTCTGATGGCGTGAAAAACCGCAGACTCTTACGCCTGCGGTTTCGTTCGAAAATCCCTTGTGGCTTTTGCTTTATGTTGCTGCATAAACTTAATCACTGGGAGATTTTCCGTGTTTTTATTTTGTGGGATGTCCCACCGAAAGGACAAAATGTGCAGCTCGCGTTTCGCATTGCAAACACCATTACCTACCGTTCGCCTTTTCGGTGAGACACTTTTTATATAATATCGAGCCGCGGGCATTAACCTCGCGACTCGATATCTCCTGAAAACCGTTTTTATTAGTCTATTTATGTTGCTATGTTATGCGATTTTCTGTACTAATTCGTTGGATACTGCGTTCTCTCCACCGATTACTACGAATCCCCAGTTAGGATCGATTCTGTTAACAATGTTCTTTGCTATTGTGTAATGATTATCATTTACCAAAACGATAGGGGAATTCTCTTCAACTGCCAGAACTCCACCGGTAAGAGCATCTGCAAATGTGTCAGCAGTTGCAACCATTACGTAATTGTAATTATCAGAATTGAAAACGCTATATTCAAGCGTGCCGAAAATCCCTTGGCATTTGAACCGGTTAAATCAAATCGGGATTGTAAGCATCCTTATTACCGAATTTACGTCGGAAACTGCATAGTTTTCTATGTCGTCATAGATGACGTGATGGAGGTTCGACGACTCGTGTACCGGAGCCGCAACATCCGGGAGCGACTATGACTGTAAGGTTTAACGGTGTATCCTAACGCACCGTGTTGCCCTGTATAGCACACTGGCCCCGGCACGGCGCCTGCGCGTAAGCCGGGCCTCTCCTCCCCAGACATGCCTCTGTAACGCCCTGTTTGCCGTTTTAACAGGTTTTGTTTCGTTATTCAGGTGAATTCTTCATCTGCGCCCACCTCATGCCCTTAAAACGGCGATTTCAGGCCGCTTAAATGACCGCCAGTTCAACGCGGTTCCGAAAAAGCTCAGGCGGTTCCCAAAAATAGCTGATGGCCACCCACATGAGGCTCGGCAGCCACCCGAAAAGGCACATTGCACCCTCGCTGCGCAGCCTTACACATTTTGCCTGAAAACCGCCGTTTTCCCTTGAATTCCATTCCGGGTGGATATAGAATATCTCATATAGATAAAGAACGGTCAGACGGGCGTTTTAGGCCCTTCTCAAAGCTATGAGACACGGAGGTGTTACAAGACTATGAAATTTTACATTGCTGATGCGTTTACGGATTCCCTTTTCGGCGGCAACCCGGCAGGTGTGGTCATCCTTGACAAGGGCAGTGATTTCCCGCCGGATGAAACCATGCGAAAAACGGCCGCCGAGCTTCGCTACTCGGAGACCGCTTTCATTAAAGTTCTCGGCGACAGGGAATTTCAGATAAGATATTTCACTCCGGCGGCGGAGGTGGATCTCTGCGGGCACGCCACCATCGCATCTTTTGTATGCCTGGTCAAAGCCGGAATCCTTCCTGAAAACTGCGCCTGCATCAACCACACCCTGGCAGGGGATTTAAACATCGAAATAAAAGACGGCTTTGTCATGATGGACATGGCATCCCCTGTGGAAATGGGCACCATATCAAAGCCTGAAGAAATCAAACGCCTTTACGACGTCATGGGCTACGTCGGAGAAGTACCCGATTTTGGCGGACTGAAACCTCAGCTCATATCCACCGGGCTTCCTGACATCATGATGCCTGTTGGAAGCTGCGCTGAGCTTGATGCTCTTGCTCCCGATATGAAGGCCCTCTCGGATCTTTCCGCTGAGTACAAGGTCACCGGTGTCCACGCGTTTACGGTAAACTGCGACGATGCCACCGCTCACTGCAGGAATTTTGCACCTCTCTATGACATAGACGAAGAGGCGGCGACGGGAACTTCCAACGGCGCTCTCACCTATTACTTCAAGCTCAACGGGCTGCTGCCTGATGCCAACGCCGACGGTTCCGTGTCCTGCCGCATCGTCCAGGGCGAAAAGATGGACAGGCCTTCTGTCATCCTCACCGACATCCGCGAAGATGCTGACGGAGCGTGCCTCATCCGCGTGGGAGGAAGCGCTGTTCTCCTTGCCGAAGGTGACATAAAGCTTTAGGCAATCTGTCCCCGCGGCTGCTTCGTATAGTTCGCGACCGTTACTACCCGTTCGACCTGTGTGCCCTTTTTCTGTGCCCGGGTCGAACGTTTCTTCGTTCTCAAAGCCTGCAAAGTCCGCTGACATCGAACAAACATGGTGCAAAACCCTGCTTCTGGCCCAAAATGTTCGATGTGAACCCCGAAAAGATTTTGTGACATCGAAAAAGCGTTCGATGCCGCCGTCAGAAAACCCTTTTCACATCGAACGCGTATGTCGAACACCCCCTTTTACACCGTAAACCTCACCTGAAATACGTTTCCAGCAGATAATCTATAAACTGGGTGTCTATGTTGCCGTCTAAATCCTCAAACGTAAAGAACACGTCCCTGTAGGGCATATAACCTGCCCTGATGTAAAGGTGCACCTTCCACGCAAAATCATCCCGATACTTTCTGCTGTACATCATGCCGAAGTGCTCCAGAAAAAGCACCTTCCCGTCGCTTTCCCGGTACACCGCGAAATCCGGGGCTATGGTCTCACCGCAAAGCTCTGTCACTTCTTCATAGCGATATGGTATTCCCTTCATGTACATCATATTCGCAATGTTGAGCTCGGACTTTGATCTCACATAATCGCCCTTCATGGTAAGCTGAGACGGATCTTCATACCTGTCGTAACTGCTCTTTCTCACGTACGGCGCATCTGCCCAAGCCTCACCGTCAGTAATTACGCCGCTTCTCCCTTCCCCTTCTTCCTTGTACGACATCGGCAGATTTTTATAGATATCCTCCGGCGCAAAAGGCTTCAGCGTTTCAAGAGCATCTTCAAGACACTTCTCATCTGCCAGAATCACCTTTAGGGTTTCCTCTGCAAGTTTTCGCTCCTTCAGCTCCTCCACCAGCCTCAAATCCCTTCTCCCCAGATACACCTCCGTTCCGTTCACCGAATGGTAGTAATAGTTTCTGCCTTTCTTGACGTCTGCTCTCAGAAATCCGCCGGGCAGGCTGCAAAGCTTTTCCTCGCAGACTATGCGCAGATCTCTCAGTTTCAGAAGTTCCCTCTTCATGTGCGTTTTAAGCTCTCTCATCTATCTCAAAATCCCTCCTTTCCATCCTATCAGGTGTGTTTTAGTAGATTTTACTGTCATTTAATGGAAATTTCAAGTGCAACTGTAAAAATATTGTAGTATATTTCGGCGACGTGCTACAACTCGCTCCTGGCTGTTCGACCTGTGCACCTTTTTCCGGCGTCCACGTCGAACGTTTTTTCGGTCTCAAAGCCTGCAAAGTCCGTTGACATCGAACAAACATGGCGCAAAACCCCGCTCCTGACCCGAAAAGTTCGATGTGAACCCAGAAAAAGTTTCATGACATCGAAAAAGTGTTCGATGTCACAGGCAGAAAACCGGTTTCACATCGAACACTTCCTTAACAGCTCATAAAACTTCTTAAATTCCCTAAATCAAACTAAACCTCAGCCTCACTCCTGCTTTTCCCCCTCAGCGACCTTCTCCTTCTCATCCTCAGCAGCGCGCTCCGCCGCCGCCTGCCGCTTTTCCTCCTTCGCTATGTTGACGGCTTTGATGTGAGGCATCTTGTGGTTTGGATCCGTCAGGAACACGTAGAGGTAGACCCCTGCGATAACAGCGAGAGCGCAGGCGTCCTTGTATAGTTCCCGGCTTATAAGAACCGCTGCCATGCCCATTATGGCGCTGATTCCATAGAGCATGAGAACCGCCCTGCGCTGGCCGTAGCCTGCATCCATGAGGCGATGGTGAAGGTGGCCTTTGTCCGCTTCCATTATTGGCTTGCGGTTTATGAGACGCCTTACTATGGCAAATGACGTATCGAAAATAGGGATGGCGAGAACCACCACCGGTACCACCACCGCGATGACGGTGGAACGCTTTAAAGGCCCGATGACGGAAAGCACCGCTATCATGAAGCCGAGAAACAACGCTCCGCCGTCGCCCATGAAGGTTTTGGCAGGCGAAAAGTTGTACGGCAAAAATCCCAGGCACGAACCAGCCAGGGCCAGCATTGCTATGCACACCGTCGTCATGCCGAAAGTATCGCCGTGAATGTAAGCGATGTAAGCTATGCAGAGGGCCGCTATTGCGGAAGTTCCCGCAGCCAGACCGTCAAGGCCGTCTATGAGGTTAATGGTGTTTGTGATTCCCACTATCCACAGAACCGTGACGATGAAGCAGATGGCGTCGCTTAAAATCCAGTTGCCGGGGCCGAAGTAGTTGTTTATTATGCTGATTCTTATGCCCATGGCATATATCATCACCGCCACCGCCAGCTGATAGGCGAACTTTATTCCTGCGTGAAGGTTTTTAAGGTCGTCCACAACGCCGAGAACGTAAATAAGGGCTCCCCCCAGCATCGCTATGCGGATTCTGTGGTCGTCCCACTGAAAGATGGCCATTGTTATCATGGTTCCCGCAAAGACTGCAAGGCCGCCGAACCGGGGTATCGTCCTCCGGTGCATGCGCCTGCTGTCTTTCGGTACGTCTACGGCGCCTATCTTCGGCGCTATTTTTATGCTCAGGGGCGTGACTATAAACGCGATCATAAACGCCACGCCTAAAACGAGCAGAACACTGCGTAGTGTAATTTCCATTTTTATCTCCTGAAACGTTGCAGCAGGCGCGGGGTTTGCGCTGCGAAACGGCTGCGGCGAGCACAATGCCTGCGCCATGAAGAAGCCTCGGCGAGCACAATACTTGCGACTTGCGCCGCAGAAAATCCCTGACGCGCGGGGCTTTATCCATGCAAGGTGCCCGCCTCCCGCGCCGCCCCGCGCCTGCCTTCCGCCGCTTTTCTAAGCGTCCTTCAGCATTACTATCCGAAGGCCCGCCTCTGCCAGAATTTCCACCGAAAGCTGATCCGGGTAGCCGTCCTTTACCACTATGCGCTCTATGCCGGAGTTTATTATCATCTTGGCGCAGATTACGCAGGGCTGGTTTGTGATGTAGATGGTTGCTCCCTCTATGCTCTGGCCCAGGGTTGCGGCCTGAATGATGGCGTTCTGCTCGGCGTGAAGAGCCCGGCAGAGCTCGTGCCTCTCCCCTGACGGCACGCCCAGCTTTTCCCTGAGGCAGCCGCCCTTTTCGTCGCAGTGGGCGATTCCCCGGGGAGCTCCGTTGTAGCCTGTCGCGATTATGTGCTTATCCTTTACGATTACCGCACCGACGTGACGGCGCAGGCAGGTGGAGCGCTGAGCCGTAAGCTCGGCCATCTGCATGAAGTAGTGGTCCCAGTCCGGACGATTGATGCTCTCGTACATGCTATCCTCTCATTTCTTTCAGGTCATAGAAGACCTTTGCAAGGTAAAGTCCTCTGGCCGGAGCCGTATGCCCGGCTTTCGTGCGGTCCTTTGCTCCAAGAATATCCTTAACAGACGCTGCCGGGATTTTTCCAAGGCCTGCGTCAACCAGGGTTCCGACTATTATTCTCACCATGTTGTAGAGAAAACCGTCTCCGGTGATTTCCATCGTGATGTAATCTCCGGCGCTTCCATCGACTCTCAGGTCGTATACGGTTCTTACTGTAGTCTCTCTCTCATTTCCTCCCGCCGCCTGAAAGCTTGCGAAGTCGTGCTCTCCTCTGACAAAGGCTGCAGCCTCTCTCATAGCGTCCACATCGAGTCTCTGCTGCACGTGGTAACAGCGGTTTCGCATGAATATGTCAGGCTCGGGACTGTTGTTTATGATGTACCTGTACGTCTTTCCCACCGAACTGAACCTGGCGTGAAAATCCTCCGGCACCTCTTCAGCCCTTACTATTCTCACGTCCGACGGCTGGCGGGCAGGTTTCTTCCCCCCATCGAGAAGGTTGTTTGCTACCTCTGCAATTTTCTCCACCGGTATGGCAAAATCTGCGGAAAAGGTGGCTTTCTGATCCAGGGCGTGAACTCCCGCATCGGTTCTGCTCACTCCGTTTATCTCTATTTTCTGAGCGCAGATTACGCTTAAGACCTTTTCTATTTCGCCCTGAACCGTCCTCACGTCAGGCTGCCGCTGCCATCCGAAAAAATCCGTTCCGTCGTATTCTATAGTCAGAAGTATATTTTTCTCCATGATGTCCTTTCGCCTTACAGGCCCGGCAGACTTTGCCGCCGCCTATTTTGGCAGATAAATCTTCTTGTTATCCCTGGACTCCCTGTAGAGTACGAACTTTCGGCCGATGGCCTGAACAAACTCGGCTCCCAGCATTTCAGCCAGCCTGTTTGCCGTCTCCTTCGGATCCAGAAGGGAGCTTTCCTGAATTTTCACCTTCACCAGCTCTCTTGCGTTAAGTACGTTATCTATCTCCTTCACTATGGTATCCGTAAGGTCCGCCTTGCCGATGAACACCAGCGGATCCAGCTGATTTGCAAGGCCCTTCAGATAGCTTCTCTGCTTTCCTGTAATCATATGTAAATCTCCTCGTACAATCGGTTTATTATATCAGAATTTCATAAGTCCTGCAAACAGGGTTTCCTCCGAGCCGTACCCGAACACCAGATATATGCAGGAAGCTATGGCGATATACGGAGCCATGGCGATGGTGTCCGTTCTCTTAAGTTTTCCCCTTGCCATCAGTATCACGGCGTGACCTGCGCTCATCAGCGCCGTCATCATGAACACCAGTATTATTCCTCCCGGCCCGCACACCAGGCCCAGGGCCGAAAAGAGCTTTATGTCCCCTCCGCCTACGGCATCCCGCCTGTATGTAATCTTTCCGAGTACTGCTGTCAGAGCCATGAATCCGAAACCGATGACAACTCCGTAAAGGCACCTCTGCCAGCTCCCGTGAAAGGGAATAAGCCCTATGCCGCACACTGCGATGAGGATAACCATCTGGTCCGGTATTATCCGATATTTGCTGTCTGCTATGGCAATTTCAAGGAGGAGCCAGAGAATGCAGGCACCCGCCGCGGCAAGCTGCACGTCCTCCATGATCATTCTTATGTAGAGCACCGAAAACAGCATGGTGAACACGAACTTCCACGGGTAGCTCTTGACCCTCTGAGTGTAAGTATCCAGAAGCTCCTCCGAAGGCTTTTCCCCGTAATCCGTAAGCCATGCCGCCGGCATTTTATTGAAGAAGTACACCGCCCCGTTTCCTGCGAAAATCCCCGCAAGGACGGCGGCGAGACATTTTATGACTGTAATCAGCGCGTCGGTCATCTTCCCCTCCCCTGTTTGCCCGGTCGTGTAGTGACAGTTTACCGTTTTTTGGAAGATTTTGCAAGGAGAAGGAGGAAGTCTTCACACGGTTTTCAGAAAAGACCGCTCTGCCGGGTCTTGAATTTTGGCCCTGCCGGATGGTATCATTGTAATGTTTGTTTTGAAGGAGGAGAATTTTTATGTGGATAGCAGATAAATACATAGACTACGTTAAAAATGCCACAGAAGCCAGTCCCGGGGAGAGCTGGGACAAAATGCTCCTTGGCTACAAGCTCAACAAGCTCAGGACGAAAATCCTGCCGAAGAAGAACCTCTCCAAAGGCTACCAGAAGCTGGAAGCGATGATGATGTCCTTCGTTTCCGACTCTCTGTCAAAGCCTGAAAGCTACGTCTGGGGAAATATCTTCTCCCCCTGCGAGATAGTTCAGTGCTTCGGACTTTCAACCCTTTCCATCGAGTGTCTTTCCTGCTACTTTGCGGGATTCAGGTTGGAGGATTTTTTCATAGACTACGCCCAGAACACGGGGATAGCCCCGACCCTGTGCTCATATCATAAGACGTTTGTGGGAGCCATAGACAGCGGCGCCGTGCCGGTGCCACGCTACGCCGTCACCACTTCCCTTTCCTGCGACGGGAACCTCAATACATTCAGATATCTTGAGAAGAAAAAAGGCGTGCCTTTCACATTTCTCGACGTTCCCTACGAAGACGACGAGGCCTCCGTCGAATACCTGGCGGCTCAGCTTGAAAAGTTTGCCCGGGATATCGAAGAACGCTTTGACAAAAAGTTCAGCGAGGACGACCTTAAAAAGCGCATAAGAATTGAAAACGAGACAAGACAGGCTCTCGGTGAGTTTTTCAGGCTTCAGAGCGAAAGATACTATCCCGGCGAGCTCATAAGCCATCTCTATCTTATGATGGGAATGCACCTTCTCATCGGAACGGAAGAGTTCCGCGACCTTGTCAGGTTCATGGTGGAGGACATTAAGACATATCCGAAGTTCACCGGAAAAAAGATACTCTGGATACATCTGATTCCCTTCTATCAGGAAACGCTGCAAAAATATCTTAACTCCAATGAAAACTATCAGATAATCGCCAGCGACATAATAATAGATTCCATGGAAATGCTGGACGAAGAGAGACCTTTTCACGCTTTGGCGAAGAAGATCATAAGAAACCTGTTCAACGGCTCCTACGCCCACAAAGCCGCCATGGTAAGCCGCCTGGCAGAAGATCTTAAGCCTGACGCGGTGATTCAGTTCTGTCACTGGGGCTGCAAACAGTCCTCAGGCGGAAGCGTCCTCTTGAAAGAACGACTTTCCGAGATGGATATTCCAATGCTCATCCTCGACGGAGACGGCATCGACAGGAGAAACAGCCACGACGGCCAGATAAAGACCAGGCTGGAGGCATTCCTTGAGATGCTGGATAACAGGTGCCCGGCAGAGGGTGACGAACTTTCAGGAGAGGAGGAGTCAGCATGCTAGGATATATATGCAAATACGCTCCGGTGGAGATTTTTCAGGCCATGGGCGCGGAAACCGAAAGAATCGAGCCTGACGTTACCAATTTCAATCAGGCGGAAGTGAAGATGCACCCCAACATATGCAGCTTTGCAAAGGGCGTGCTGGAAGACGTGGTTTCAAAGGATTACGAAGGCGTCATCCTGACCACGTGCTGCGACAGCATACGCCGCCTTTACGACGTGCTGAAGGAAGAATTTCCGGACAGGTTCATATACATGCTGGACACGCCGCGAACCACGAAGGAGATGGGCGTGTCTCTCTACCTGTCCCGCATAAAGAACATGATAAAGGCCTACGAGGAGTTTTCAGGAAAAAGCTTTGACGAAGGCGCATTTTTAAACCATCTGAAATCTGTAGAAAGCTCCCGCCGCCTTAATGTAAAGCCGGATGCCATAAACGTGGGTATAGCCGGCGCAAGGACGGGCAGCATCATAACGAAAATTTTAGAGGAAAACGGCGTCAATGCAGCCTTTGACCTGACATGCACCGGCCTCGACAGAAAGATACTCATAGATGAGGAAAACGTCCTTGAAGAGTACGCCCGCGGGCTTTTAAGCCAGTTTCCGTGCATGAGGATGGAGCAGGCTGCAGGAAGAGACGAGCTCATAGGAAGGTACGCGGGAAGCGTGGACGGCATAATATATCACACGGTTCAGTTCTGCGACAACTACGCCTACGAATACGCGTGGCTGAAAAACGTTCTGGACAGGCCCGTGCTCCTTCTTGAGACCGACTACACCCGCCAGAGCTACGGCCAGGTAAAGACGAGAATCGAGGCTTTCATCGAATCCCTTTCGGCGGGAAGGACAAAGCCTGAAGTTAAGAGAAAGGTTGACGACAAAGTGTACGTAATGGGAATAGACAGCGGATCCACATCCACCAACGCTGTAATAATGGACGGTGAAAGAAATATAAAGGCCTTCTCCGTGGTGAGAACAGGCGCAAAATCAGGGGTCAGCGCGGACAGGGTTCTTAGGGAAACCCTGGAAAAAGCCGGCCTTAAGAGGGAAGACCTGTCGTGGATAGTATCCACCGGCTACGGCAGAGTCAGCATAGAGTTTGCCGATGAGACCGTAACCGAAATAAGCTGCCACGGCAAAGGCGCCCACTACTTCAATCCGAATATAAGAACCATTCTTGACATAGGAGGTCAGGACAGCAAAGCCATAAAGCTGAGCCCCGAAGGGGAGGTTACGGACTTTGTCATGAACGACAAATGCGCCGCGGGAACGGGAAGATTCCTGGAGATGATAGCCCGAACCCTCGAGGTGTCCCTGGACGAGCTGGGAGCCATAGCCCTAACCTCAAAGGAAAAAATCGAAATATCCAGCATGTGCTCGGTATTTGCCGAATCAGAAGTTATTTCCCTCATCGCCAACAATAAGGAAAAGGCCGACATAGCCGACGGAGTATGCCGCGCCATAGCAAACAAGGCGTCCGGCCTTTTAAAGCGGGTAGGCATGGAGCCTGACTTCATGATGACAGGCGGAGTCGCAAAGAACCCGGGCGTCGTGCGGGCAGTGGAGGAAAAAATAGGCGCAAAGCTTTTCATCGCAGACGAACCTGAAATCGTGGGAGCCGCAGGAGCTGCCCTCTATGCTCTTGAAAAGCTTGGAATATAAAGAAAATTTAAGGTGAATCCGGGGAAATCTGTGGTATAATAAACTGGATAGGCGCTGCGTGAAGGGCGCCGGGACAGGAGACAATTTAAAATGATTAAGACGAAAAACCTGACTATGCTTACGGATTTCTACGAAATCACCATGGCAAACGGATACTTTCAGTCAGGTAAGGTGGACGAGATAGCTTATTTTGACATGTTCTTCAGAACTGTGCCAGACGGCGGAGGCTACGCTATCATGGCCGGAATAAGCCAGCTTATAGACTACCTTGATAATCTCACCTTTACGGACGATGACATCGAGTACCTGAGAGAAAAGGGACTGTTCTGCGAGGACTTTCTGGAATACCTCAGGAACTTCAGGTTCGCCTGCGATGTCTGGGCAGTTCCCGAAGGTACCCCTATATTTCCCCATGAGCCTATAATTACGGTAAGAGGCCCTGTCATTCAGGCTCAGTTCGTTGAGACCATGATCCTTCTCACCGTAAACCATCAGTGCCTCATAGCCACCAAGGCGAACAGGATCGTAAGAGCCGCCAAAGGCCGCCCCGTAATGGAGTTCGGAACCAGAAGAGCCCACGGAACTGCGGCAGCTGTATACGGAGCCAGAGCCGCCTACATAGCAGGCTGCTCCGGAACGGCCTGCACCATTGCAGACAGGGATTACGGCATTGCAGCTCTCGGAACCATGGCTCACAGCTGGGTTCAGATGTTCCCCAGCGAGTACGAAGCTTTTAAGAAGTACGCGGAGATTTACCCGGATAACTGCGTCCTGCTGGTTGACACCTACAACGTGCTGAAGTCGGGAGTTCCGGCAGCCATTAAGGTGTTTAAGGAGATGAAGCCTGCCAGGATGGGAATCAGGATAGACAGCGGAGACATAACATATCTCACGAAGAAAGCCAGAAAGATGCTGGACGACGCAGGTCTTAAGGACTGCACCATCACGGTGTCCAATTCCCTGGACGAATACATCATCAGGGACGTAATCCTTGAGGGTGCGGAAATCGATAACTTCGGCGTGGGCGAAAGACTCATAACCGCCAAATCCGAGCCAGTGTTCGGCGGTGTATATAAGCTGGCTGCCCTGGAAAAGGACGGGGAAATAATCCCTAAGATAAAGATTTCCGAAAACGTGGGCAAGATAACGAACCCGGGCTTTAAGACTCTGTACAGGCTTTACGACAAAGACAGCAACAAGGCTCTGGCAGACGTTATGACGCTGGACGGCGAGACCATCCCCGAAGTGGACGGATACGAGATATTCGATCCGGACGCCGTGTGGAAGAGGAAGAAGCTCTA
>CASFAX010000035.1 GCA_949292945.1 uncultured Bacillota bacterium
CATTGAAGTAAATCCGAGAGTATCAAGATCATCAGCCCTGGCCTCCAAGGCCAGCGGATATCCTATAGCAAGGGTAACGGCCAAAATAGCCGTTGGCATGACGCTGAATGAAATAAAGATCGCCAATACTACGGCAGCAAAGGAGCCGAGCCTGGACTATGTGGTGGCCAAACTGCCGAGGTTCCCGTTTGACAAGTTCACACAGGCGCCAAACCTGCTGGGGACCCAGATGAAGGCCACAGGAGAGGTCATGGGCATTGGCTCAAACCTTGAGGAGTGCCTGCTCAAGTCGGTACGCTCCCTTGAGATAGGAGCCAGCCATCTGCACCTGGAAAAATTTGATGATAAGACCGATGAAGAACTGATCGACTACATATCAGAATTCAGGGATGACAATATATTTGCAATGACGGAACTGCTCAGACGGGGTATATCTGTGGAAAAACTCCATCAAGTGACCATGATCACCCCTTATTTTATAGAGGCGGTAAAACATGTAACGGATATGGAAAAAGCCCTGGCATCTGCTCCTGGAGATGCGGAAATGCTGAGAAAGGCCAAGGCCATGGGATTTTCCGATAAGTTCATAGCAAAGCTCTGGGACAGAGACGAGCTTGATATCTACGAGATGAGAAAGTCGGAGAACATGATGCCTGTGTACAGGATGGTGGATACACTGCATACGGGAGCATATATTCCGTATTTCTACTCCTCCTATACTGGAAAGAACGACTCCAGGCTGGGCGATAAGAAGAAGATAGTAGTTCTGGGTGCAGGTCCTATAAGAATAGGGCAGGGCGTGGAATTCGACTATTCCACTGTTCACGCCGTTATGACCATAAGAAAAGCAGGCTATGAAGCTATAATCATAAACAACAACCCTGAAACCGTATCTACAGACTACACGACCGGAGACAAGCTTTACTTTGAGCCCCTTACCGCAGAGGACGTTATGAACATAATCGACTTTGAGAAGCCGGAGGGAGTAATAGCGTCCCTGGGCGGCCAGACGGCCATCAACCTTGCAGAGCCGCTGAGAGCAAGGGGCGTAAAGATAATAGGAACGGACTGTGACGCCATAGAAAGGGCTGAAAACAGGGACAGCTTTGAAAAGATACTTGAGGAGCTTCAGATTCCTCAGCCAAAGGGAAAGGCAGTTACAGCCATAGAAGAAGGCGTAAAGGCTGCGGCGGAAATCGGATACCCGGTTCTGGTGAGACCGAGCTTCGTTTTAGGCGGACGGGCCATGCAGATAGTGGGAGACGAGGAGCAGCTGAGGCAGTACCTGAAGACGGCCGTTGAAATAGATGTGGATAAGCCGGTGCTTGTAGACAAGTACATAATCGGAAAGGAAGTGGAAGTGGACGCTATCTGCGACGGACACAGCGTTTTCGTTCCGGGAATCATGGAGCTTGTAGAGCGCACGGGAATTCACAGCGGCGACTCCATCAGCGTATATCCTACGTTCAGCATATCCGACAGAGTAAAGGGAATAATCCTCCAGTACGCGAAAAAGCTGGGCCTTGGAATAGGCATAGTAGGACTTTACAATATCCAGTTTATCGTTGATAAGGATGAAAACGTCTACATCATCGAAGTGAATCCGAGATCCTCCAGAACCGTTCCGTTCCTCTCAAAGGCCACAGGCTACAGCCTTGCGGACATCGCTACCGAGGTTATACTCGGAAAGAGCTTGAAAGAGCTGGGGATTTTCGATATATATCCCGACGAGAAGAAGCGCTGGTACGTAAAGGTTCCGGTATTCTCCTTCAACAAAATCCGTGGAATAGACGCATACCTTTCTCCTGAGATGAAGTCGACAGGCGAGGCCATAGGCTATGACGACAAGCTCAACAGAGCCCTCTACAAAGGACTTCAGGCTTCCGGAATGAGGCTTCAGAATTACGGAACCGTCTTTGCCACCATAGCCGACAAGGACAAGGAGGAGGCTCTGCCTCTTCTCAGAAGGTTCTACAACCTGGGATTCAACATCGAGGCCACGGAGGGAACTGCAAAGTTCCTGAAGAAAAACGGTATCAGAACGAGAGTGCTGAAGAAGATAAGCGACGGCAGCGACGAAATAGAAAAGTCCATCCGTCAGGGTCACATTTCCTACGTCATAAATACCAGTGAAATCGGATCCACCGGCGGACAGGAAAACGACGGATACCTTATAAGAAAGTACGCCATAGAGAACAACGTGACAATGTTTACGGCTCTCGATACGGTAAGAGTTCTGCTGGACGTTCTGGAGGAGACGACCCTCAGGATTTCCACCATCGACGCCTAGGCGGGCCGGGCTTGCAGGTTTGCGGGTTCTCGCAGGATTTTCGGCTGGTTCGTGGAAGCGGGCTTGCAGAGGGTTTACAGGGGGCTTGCGGCTTTCAGTGAACCTCTGTGGCAGGCTTTGACAAAAACTTCAAAATGTGCTGACCAGGTAAAGGCGAAACTTTACAAAATAAGCACGTAAACGATAAAAGGTCAAGGGTTTTCCGGTGCAGTGAACCGGAGTCCTTGACCTTTGCTTTTATTCCAATGAAAAAGGCCAAGAATCACCTTGACCTTTTTGCAATATTATATGAATTTGTCAAATGCTGCTTGCTGCTGTATAGCGCTTGCTGTATGGCAATGTGCGATGACGAAGTTGACAGGATAACTTGCAGGACTTACGCGGCTGCCTGGCCGCCTCCGGAATCGCCGCCTGAGCCGTCACCTGCATTTCCGCCGCCTCCGGAACCATCGCCTGAGCCGCCGTCACCGGTGTTTCCTCCGCCATTACCGTCGCTGCCTGAACCGCCGTTTCCGTCCTGGCCGGTCTGGCTGCCACCGTCAGGGTTGTCTCCCGTCTCGGGTTCCTCAGGCTTTGAAGGCTCGAACGGAACCAGGGTTTCATCAGGGGATATAGGGTAGCTTTCCGGATCTGCATTGTGCATGTAGCAGTAATACTCAGGAATATCGGCTCCCATCATTTCCTCCGTTTTAACGTGAGGACAATCAGGAGTTGCAAGGTATCCCGTATCGGTACAGATTTCAACTTCCTGCATATCCACGTCATCCACGCTTACAAGGCCGCTCTGAGTGCCGTTTATGTAGTATTCCCCGGCTACGGAGACTACGTTTGAAGGAGCGCCTTTATAGGAGCCGGCCTTTGCGTTAGGAATCTGATCCATTATTCTTCCCCACAGCCTTGCAGCCGTAGCACTTGTGGCCGCAACGGTGAAGTTCTGATCGTTTCCTATCCAGAGGGCTGCCGAGTAGGTAGGTGTGAAGCCGTCGAACCAGATATCGTATTCGTCATCGGTGGTACCGGTTTTACCGCCCGCTGCTACTCCAGAAATTGCCGCGTTAACACCGAGGCCGCTGCGCACGTTGCCTTTCATTATATCGGTCATTATCCATGCAACCCCTGCGTCGAGGACTTCGTGGGTTTTAGGATTGTTTTCCAGAATAGCGTTTCCGTCTCTATCCTCTACCTTCGTATATGAAGATGTGTCCAGTCTCGTTCCGTTGTTAGGGAACGTGGTGTAGGCGCTGGCCATTTCAAGGGTGGTAACTCCGTGGGTCATGCCTCCGAGAGCCAGTGCCGCTACGTTTACGTCGTTGGTACTTCCCTCGGTAACTGCCGTCGTTATGCCGAATTTGTCCAGATAGGTGGAGGCGTAATCAACGCCAGTCTGAAGTATTATCTTTGCTGCACAGGTGTTCAGTGACTGGTAGAGGGCGCGGCGGAAGGTTGTAGGTCCGCTGTAACCTCCGCCGTAGTTCTTAGGCCATACTCTGCCTTCTATGGTGGTAGGTTCGTCTATTATTACAGATGAAGCCGTCATGTAGTCGCCGTAGTACTTTGCTCCCTGCTCATCTATGCCGAGATCCTTGAAGTTGTGTTTCTTTCCGGATGCGGCCTCGTCAGCGCTGAGCTGAAGGGCAGGGGAGTAGACGGTCAGAGGCTTTATGGACGATCCCGGCTGACGGGTGCTGTCGGAAGCCCTGTTGAGAACCATTCTTCCCGAAGTCTCTCTTCCGCCTACCATGGCCTTTATGTGGCCTGTGGAGTTTTCAACTATGGTCATGGCCGCCTGAGGCTGTACAGCTCTGGCCTGAATGGTACACGAGCTGAGAGGTATAGTTACCGTACCGTCTCCATTTACGGTAAGGAAGTTTTCGTATCCGGAAGTCTTGAGGAGATCTGCTGAAATCACGAGATTTCCGTCTGAATCCTTTGATTTAAATTCCTGCGGTATGTTTATGTAACCGCCGGACATGGTGTAAAGCCTTCCGTCATCGCCGGTGGTGTACATGGCTTTAAATTCAAGGCTGTAGTCGACGGTTCCGTTGACTTCCGTATCGTATATGTTGAGACGCTTTCCGGCCATTATGGTTATGGAGCCGTCGTCATTCACTTTAACTTCATCGGAGGAGAGGATGAAGTTTCCGTCCGAATTGAAGAAATTGCTGTATTTATAGAGGGATATTGCCCCGTTTCTGTTTACGATATTTCCCGCTCCGTCCGTGTTATAGCTTACTCCCGGGAAGTTGGACGAATTTGCAAATTCCGTCTCAACTACTTCCTGAGCCACAGGATCCAGCGTGGAGTAGATCTTGAGACCTCCGTTATACACAGCGTTCCAGGCATCCTCGTAGGAGTAGCCTGCGTCTTCCTGAAGATCCGCTATGACTTCCTTTATCACGTAGTCGGCAAAGTAATCAGCCTGACCGGAAGCTGATGAGTAGGACGGATCCAGCATGTCGATGAGGCTGGTATTAACAGCTTCATCGTATTCCTCCTGAGATATGTATCCCTGCTCCAACATTAGGGCAAGGCAGGTCTCGCGGCGGGATTTGCTGGCATCGTTGGCTACGTACGTGCCGCCGGACGTAACCTTGAGGATGTTAGGGTCATCTTCAGCTACCGATGCGGAATCCACAAACTGAACGAGGGCGTAGGTGGTAGGCTGCTGAGGAAGAGCGGCAAGAGCCGCGCACTGAGCCAGAGTAAGCTCGCTTACATCCTTTGAGAAATAAGCCTGGGCCGCAGCCTGAGCGCCGTTGGAGTTGAAACCGAACGGCACGGTGTTTATGTAAGCTTCCAGTATCTGATCCTTGGAAAGGTTCTTCTCCAGGATGACAGTGTAATAGGCCTCTACGATTTTCCTCTTCAGAGTCCTTTCCGACTTTTCCTCCGGAAGGTAGAGGTTTCTTGCAAGCTGCTGGGTTATGGTGCTGGTGCCGCTTATGCTGCTGTCGGAGAAGACTGCGTCCTTGACAGCGCCCAGCATACGGACGAAGTTGAATCCGTGGTGGGTTCTGAACGTCTTATCCTCCAGGGCGATAAATGCGTTCTGGAGATCTTCAGGCACCTGGTCGATGGTGACGTTGTCGCGATTTGCCTCGGTGTATACGGTGTCAATTTCGTCTCCGTTGCTGTCGTATATTATGGTGCTCTCGGTGAGGAGGGTATATATGTCGTCCGTATCTATGGAAGGAGCCTGGGAAATGATGACTCCGACGTAAATAGCGACGGCCAGAATACACGCCACGATGATGCCGAGAAGAAAAAGGAAAAAGCGCTTTTTATTCAGCCTGTGCTTCTTATTCTTTCTGCGTTTAGGAGAAGTGCCTCCTTCAGTCAAAGCCTGTGCGCTGCTGGTGGCTGACGCCGGCTTCCTGTTTTTATCACTTCGCATAATATTGATATCCTTTCTGATCCTTTATACCGCCAATGACAGGTGTCCGGCGCCGGGCCGGGAAAAAACACCTTCTCGTATTATAGCATAAACCCTACTTCAATAAAACGAAAATCAGGGGAAAAGAGTGATTTTTAAGCAATTTTACCTTGAATAAGGGACAAAATGCATTGAAGTAAATTCTAAAAATGGTATAATATGTATATGTCACCTGTACCCCTCGGTGAAAGGGGACAATACGCAAAATGAGGAGAAAACTGTTTCTTGCAGCGGTATCGGTATGCGCAGGGATAGGAACGGGATATGTGACATTTGAATCGGGGGCTCTGATGGCCGCGGTACTTAGCTGTCTCGCAGCTCTTGTTCTGGTTTTTGCAGCGGGTCTTCCCAGATGCACCCTTGTATTTTTTGCAGCAGGAATCGTTCTCATCTTCCTTTCCCGTGACTTCTACGAGAACGGCGGCCTCAGCCGCTGGGAGGGAGAAACGGTGCAGATTTTGGCGGCGGTGGAATCCATAGAGATGAAGGATGAGGAATCCTATAAGCTCATTTTGTCCGCAGGCAGGGTAAACGATGAAGAAGCTGAAGGAAAACTGCTCCTGTCATACTACGGAAATCTGCCTGGGGATGAAAATATTCCTTCCATTTACGACATCGTGGGAAGAAAGGTGAAGTTTGAAGCCGAGGTGGAAACGCCGGCGGAAGCGGGAAACCCGGGAACTTTTGACTACGCCACGTATCTTCGGGGCATTGGAATAGGATGGTCGGCGTCTTCATCTAAACTTCAGGTTATGGAGAACGAAGACTTTGCAGGAAGCGCCCTGGGAAGCTTTAAGAGGCATGTGCTGAAACTGAGGGAATCCTTTTTGAAAGAGATAAGCCCGGCGGGAAAGAGCCTGGCCGCAGGCATACTCTTCGGCGATACGGACATGCTGAGCGACGAGGAGTACGAGGCCTTCAGAGCCAACGGCACAGCTCACGTACTGGCGGTAAGCGGCCTTCACATAGGAATGATATACGGCATGTTTGCGCTGCTTAAAAAGCGATTCTGCGGCATGTGGCCCGCAGCTCTTGCCGCAGGCTTTCTCATCGTGTACGGCTTCATCACCTTGTGGTCGGTATCGGTTACCCGGGCAATCATCCTCATATTCATAAAGCTTGCAGCGGACGCGGCGGGGCGGCGTTACGACATGCTCACCGCCTTAAGCCTTACAGCTCTGATAATACTGGTAAGAGAGCCTTACGCCATGTTCGGGGCGGGATTTCAGATGTCCTTCCTGGCGGTGGTTTCCATAATATTTCTGGTGCCCGTCATAGAAAGGAGACTGGGGCCGGCTTTTCCCATGATTCTGGGAGTTCAGCTTCCTCTCATGCTCTACACTGCGTATAACTTCAACTACTTCTCTCCGGTCGGCATTCTGGCAAACATTCCGGTGGTGTTTTTAATATCTCTCTTCGTTCCGGCGGGAATAGTCTGCTTCATGGCTTTTGCCGCAGGTGAGATATTCCTTCCCGGAGGAGGTTTTCTGCCGGAAGCTGCAGATGCGGTCGTATCGGGGCTTGGAAGAGCGGTGTCGTATATAAACGACGTATTTTACATGGACGGGAAGCTGGTTACGGACGCAGCATCTCCGCCACTGTGGCTTATGGTGGGCGCATATGCGCTTTTGTATTTTCTGACTTCCGAGTACGCCGCTTTGGCAAGGCTGAGGGCTGAAAAAAAGAAGGTGGCAGCGTGGATTATTTCCATATGCCTTGCATCTGTTGCTGCCGGAGTATTTGGCGTTTCACCTTTTGACAGGGCAGAAGCCGTTCTGGTAGATGTGGGACAGGGAGACTGCCTTCACCTGAGGTGGCCCGGTGGCATAGACATCCTTGTCGACGGAGGGGGAAGCGTAAGCTATAACGTGGGAGAAAAAACTTTAAAGCCGTATTTACTGAGAAACGGAATAAAGGATATAGATATGGCTCTGGCGACTCACCTTCACACCGACCACTACCAGGGAATCAGGGAACTTTCGGAGTGCTTTGACGTGAAAAAAGAGCTGGTTACGGGAAGAGCAGGCCAGGTCATATCTGGGCCTGCGGGGAGAAAAATAGAGATACTATGGCCGGAGGAAATCAGAGAAATATCCGGTGAAAAGGCGGAGGACGAAAGCGCCGATGAGAACTTATACAGCATGATATTCAAGGTGTACTGCGACGGCTTTACCGTTCTGGTGACAGGAGACATTACGTCGGAAGGGGAAAAGGCTTTGGTGGAGCGCTACAGAGGTACCGATACCCTTAAGGCCGATGTGCTCAAAGTCGCTCACCACGGAAGCAGATACAGCACCTGCGACGAGTTTATCGAGGTAGTAAATCCTGACGTGGCGATTATCGGTGTGGGAAAGAACAATTACGGCCATCCGGCTGACGAAATAATTGAAAAACTGCGGGAAAACGATATAATAGTATACAGGACCGATTTGCACGGAGCGATCGGAATGAGAGCGGAGGACGGACAGATAAAGGTATGTACCCGGAAAAGAGAAAGCACGCATTTAAGGTTTTTTCCCAGGATATAAAGGCGGACAGCATAGATAAGCTTAACCTGATGTACGGAAGAGAGCAGTATCTGGTAAAGTGGGCGGTGGAGACCATCGAAAAGAGGTACGTAAACCCTGCTGCGAAAACCATGGATTACGTGGTTTTAGACGACGAAGAGGCAACGGTTGACGTCATCATAGAATCTGCGGAGACCTTTTCCATGTTCTCCGAAAAGAGGGTTATATGGGTCAGGAACTTCAGGCCTCTTTCATCGGATTCGGCCCGCGGATATGCCAGAGATGATATTGACAGGCTGACGTCGTACCTTGAAAACAGCAACGACGGAGCTGTTCTGATTTTTTCCGGTGAAGAAGTCAAAGCAAAGTCGCCCGTTACGGCGGCTCTTAAAAAGTACGGCAGGGTTTACGATTTTGATGCCCTGGACAGAGCAGACCTCATGTCCTTTGCAGCAAAGCGGTTCAGGAAGGCAAAGGTGGATATAACAAATAGCGCTATGAAGGCCCTGGTGGAAGCTACCGGATATTACAACAGGGACAGCGACTACAGGCTGTATAACTTTGAAAACGACATAGAAAAGATCATCTCCCATTCGGACGGAATAAGGGTGACGGAAGATGATATCGAAAGGTGCGTCAGCGGTGA
Source organism: uncultured Bacillota bacterium (assembly GCA_949292945.1). GTDB lineage: Bacteria > Bacillota > Clostridia > Peptostreptococcales > Anaerovoracaceae > Avanaerovorax. The sequence goes on from CASFAX010000035.1 coordinate 8,877, forward strand.
CGCCGATACATTCGTATTCGACATGCTGGACGGAATAAGCTCCGGGCAGAAGGACAGGGCTTTTTCCGTAATGCACAACATTTTGGGAAACGGAGGGGACGCCTTTCCTGTCATAGGAGCCGTGGTATCTCAGTTCGAGCTCATGCTGAGCGTGAAGCAGCTGAGGGAAAACGGGATGAATCAGGGGGAGATTACGAAGAAGCTGGGAGCCAGCGAGTACAGGATAAAGAAGCTGATGCCCTACGCGAACAGGTACTCAGCCGATAAGCTGAAGCAGATTCTGTCTTCGGCCTATGAAACGGACAGAAATATAAAGACGGGACTTCTCGATCAGAAGCTTGCGCTGGAGATGTTTATTGCTGGAATTTAAAGGAGAACGACGGGAATGAAGAAAAATCTGAAAGCCGATCTCATGCTTGTCATAGTGACGCTGGGATGGGGAATTTCGTACTACCTCATGGATATTGCTCTTGCGGACGTGGATGCGTTTACCCTTAACGCATACAGGTTCCTGGGAGCTTTTTTCGTAGCTGCCCTGCTTACCTTCGGCAGGATAAAGGGTGTGAACAGGCAGACGCTGAAGTACAGCGCCTTTGTGGGAATCGCCCTTTTCTTCGTGTATACGGGCGCTACGTTCGGGGTGAAGTACACCACTCTATCAAACTCGGGATTTCTCTGCGCCCTTTCAGTAATATTCGTTCCCATATTCGAGTTTCTGCTGTTCAGAAAAAAGCCTGAAAAGAAAATCGTCTTTGCAGTCATAGTCAGCCTCATAGGAATAATGCTCCTGACTCTTGAGGACGACTTTTCCATAAACACGGAAAATCTGAAAGGGGACCTGCTTTGCGTAATGTGTGCGGTGGCCTATGCGCTGGATTTGATCATTACGGACAAAGCGGTATCAAAGCCTGAGGTAAACGCGTACCAGCTGGGGGTTTTTCAGCTGGGAGCTACGGGGGTTCTCATGCTCATCATGGCAGTTATATTCGAGGAGCCTCACCTTCCGGGAACGGCGGCGGTATGGCAGAGCATAATATTCCTGTCCATTTTCTGCACGGGAATCGCCTTCATCGTACAGGCGGTGGCTCAGCAGTACACTACGGCCTCTCACGTAGGAATTATCTTTACGCTGGAACCGGTCTTTGCCGGAATAGTGGCCTTTTTAATGGCGGGAGAGGTTCTTACGGCGAGAGAATATTTTGGCGCATTCATAATGATAGGCGCGCTATTCATAGCTGAAATAGATTTTAAGCCGATAAGAAGCAAAAAAAATTGATTTTACAGCTTCGAAAAAGTATAATATTTCTGATACGGCTGTAAAGGGGGATCATAACCCTTTTCCATATGAGTAAGTAAGCAGGGAGGTAAAACACATGAGTGAAAAATGCTGCTGCGGTAACGGTAGCGAGCAGTTCAGAGAACTTCAGCCGGTTCTCGACAAGTACGCTAAAGTACCGGGAAGTCTCATCACCATTCTTCAGAAAACCCAGGAAATTTACGGGTATCTGTCCATGGAGGCGATAAACTACATCTCCAAGGCTACGGGAATCAAACCGGCCAAGATCTACGGCGTCGCCACGTTCTATGCCCAGTTCAGACTCCAGCCTGTAGGCAAGTATCTCATAATGCTCTGCCAGGGCACGGCATGTCACGTAAACGGCTCTGAAATGATAGAAGAGGCTGTCTGCGAGCACCTTGGAATCAAGGACGGCGAGACTACGGAAGACGGGGTGTTCACCCTGAACAACGTGGCATGTCTGGGATGCTGCTCGCTGGCGCCAGTAATGATGGTTCAGAGCGCTGAGGGAAATGAGACGTATGGAAACCTTACCAAGGATAAGGTGGTTAAAATACTGGACGAGATAAGAGAAAGAGCTTAGGAGGTGGCCACAGGAAATGAAAGTAGTAATCGGGCAGGGAAGCTGCGGTATAGCCACCGGAGCCAAGAAGACCGAAGCTGAATTTGAAAAGCAGCTTAAGGAGAAAAACGTTAGCGCAGCTCTTGATTTCACAGGCTGCGTGGGAACGTGCTATCTGGAGCCTATCGTGGACGTCTATGAGGATAACGGCGATATGACCAGATATGTGAAGGTTCAGCCTGACAAGGTTGAAAAGATAGTAGACGAGCACCTCATAGGGGGAAAGCCTGTGGAGGAGTACGCTATTTCCGCAGAGGATCAGCAGTTCCTCGCAAAGCAGGAGAGAATCGTTCTCCGTCACTGCGGAAAGATAAATCCGGAGAAGATAGAAGAGTACATGGCTGTAGGCGGATATGAGGCCACGAAGAAGGTTCTCACCTCCATGACTCCAGATGAGGTAATCGGAGAGATAAAGACCGCCAACTTAAGAGGCCGCGGAGGCGCAGGATTCCCGACGTGGTTCAAGTGGAACGCAGCCAAGGGAAACCCGGGAAAGAACAAGTACATCGTATGTAACGCAGACGAAGGCGACCCGGGCGCATTCATGGACCGCTCCGTTCTGGAAGGCGACCCTCATTCCGTTCTGGAAGGAATGATAATAGGCGGATTTTCCATGGGAGCCACGGAAGGCGTTATATACTGCCGCGCCGAATATCCTCTGGCAATCAAGAGACTTGAAATTGCGCTGGAACAGGCGAGAGAAAAAGGCTTTCTCGGAAAGAACATATTCGGAAGCGGATACGATTTTGATATAAGGATAAAGGCCGGCGCAGGCGCCTTTGTATGCGGCGAGGAGACGGCTCTCATAGCATCCCTTGAAGGTGAAAGAGGTATGCCGAGACTGAAGCCTCCTTTCCCTGCTGCAAGAGGCTACTGGCAGGCTCCTACCAACATCAACAATGTAGAGACCTTCGCCAACGTTTCATGGATAATCATGAACGGGGGAGAAGCTTTTGCCAAGATAGGAAAGGGACCTTCCACGGGAACCAAGGTATTCGCCCTTGCTGGAAAGATTAAGAAGGGCGGACTTGCAGAGGTTCCTATGGGACTTCCTGTAAGAGACGTTATCTTCGGCATTGGCGGCGGAATCAAAAACGACAAGGAGTTCAAGGCTGTTCAGATGGGCGGACCTTCCGGAGGATGTATACCGGCAAGCCTCATCGACACACCTGTAACATACGAGGATATAGTAAAGACAGGCGCAATCGTCGGCTCCGGCGGTATGATCGTCATGGACGAGGACACCTGCATGGTTGACATGGCAAGGTACTTCCTCGACTTCACCAGAAAGGAATCCTGCGGAAAGTGCAACTACTGCCGCATAGGAACCAAGAGAATGCTGGAGATCCTTGAGAGAATCACCAGAGGTGAAGGAAAGGACGGCGACATAGAGCTTCTGGAAGAACTTGCGGGAAAGATAAAGGACGGATCCCTCTGCGGACTGGGACAGACTGCTCCTAACCCGGTTCTCACCACCCTCAAATACTTCAGAAACGAGTACGAGGATCATATCTACAACCACAAGTGTACAGCAGGCTCCTGCAAGGCTCTCATTCACTATGAGATAACCGATAAGTGCATAGGCTGTACCGCGTGCTCGAAGAAGTGTCCTGTAGGCGCTATATCCGGTCAGGTAAAGGGACAGCACGTCATAGATCAGACAAAGTGTATAAAGTGCGGCAAGTGCGAAGAGACGTGTAAGTTCGGCGCTATAGTCAGAAAGTAGGAAGGAGGAGATACCATGGAAAAATTCAGATTGAACATAGATGGAAAAGAAGTCCTGGGTCTGCCGGGACAGACAATTCTTGAAGTCGCCAGAGAAAACGATATCTTTATTCCTACGCTCTGCTACGACGAAAGAACCAAGATTTACGGCTCCTGCGGACTTTGTATGGTGGAAGTAGAAGGAAACCCTAAGCTGTGTAAAGCCTGTGCCACCACCATCGCCTCGGGGATGGTAATAAGCACCAACACCGACAGAGTAATAGAATCCAGAAAGACGAATCTGGAGCTTCTCATATCAAACCACAACGGAGACTGTAAGGCGCCGTGCTCCAGGGCATGTCCTGCCGGAACAGACTGCCAGGGCTATATAGGTCTCGTTGCAAACGGAGAATTCGAGAAGGCAAACGAGCTCATAAAGGATAAGATTCCTCTGCCTGCATCCATAGGACGGGTATGTCCGCATCCTTGCGAGGACAAGTGCAGAAGAGGTCTCATAGATGAGCCTATCAGCATCGCGGCAATAAAGAGATTCGCAGGGGATTACGACCTGATGGCAGAGGAGAACTTCGTGCCTGAGTGCGAGGAGCCTACGGGAAAATCCGTTGCGGTAATCGGCGGCGGCCCTATGGGTCTTTCCGCTGCATACTTCCTGAGACAGATGGGTCACGACGTAACAGTGTTCGACGCAATGCCTAAGATGGGCGGTATGCTCAGATACGGAATTCCTGAGTACAGACTTCCTAAGGATGTTCTCGATGCTGAAATCGACATAATCAGAGAGATGGGCGTTGAGATGATAACCGATACAAAAATCGGCGAGGATATTTCCTTTGAGACGGTTCGCGGCGACTTTGACGCAGTGCTTCTCGGAATCGGAGCCTGGGTATCCACCGGAACAGGATGCGAAGGTGAGGATGCGGAAGGCGTTATCGGCGGTATCGACTTCCTGAGAAAGGTCGTAAGAAACCAGCACATCGACTTCGGTAAGAAGGTTGCCATCGTCGGAGGCGGAAACACGGCCATGGACGCGTGCCGCACAGCGGTAAGGCTGGGGGCTTCCGAGGTTTACAATATCTACAGAAGAACAAAGGACGAGATGCCTGCTGACATGCTGGAAATAGAAGAGGCAGAGGAAGAAGGCGTAATCTTCAAGAACCTGACCAATCCTTTGGAATACATAAAGGACGAGAACGGTCACGTTAAGCAGGTGGTTCTTCAGGTTATGGAGCTGGGAGAGCCTGACGCTTCCGGAAGAAGGAGACCGGTTCCTGTAGAGGGAAAGACGGAAGTCCTCGACGTCGACACGGTAATCCTCGCAATAGGTCAGGCCGTAGACGCTGAAGCCTTTGATGTAGATAAGACTAAGAAGAATGCCGTAGCTTACGACCCTGAAACGTTCATGACCAGCATTCCGGGCGTATTTGCAGGCGGCGACTGTGGAAACGACAAGATTTCCATCGCAGTTGAAGCGATCGCCGACGCTGGAAAGGTCAGCGAAATAATAGACGCATACCTTGACGGAGAGGCAGTGACTTACGAGCCGCCTTACTTCGTAGAGAGAACCGACGTTACGGAAAAGACCTTCGAAGACAGAGAAAGGCTCTGCAGAGAAAAGGCCGACCAACTTTCCGCAGCGGAGAGAAAGGACAACTTCAGCGAAGTCGTATACGACGGACTCACCGAGGATCAGGCTGTAGCAGAGGCATCAAGATGTCTGGAGTGCGGATGCCACGACTTCTACGAGTGCAAGCTCGTCGAGTTTGCCAACGAGTACGGCGTGGAGCCTGAAAGATTTGCAGGAGACAAGAACCTCATCGAATTCGAGGACAACCATCCGTTCATCGTAAGAGACCCTAACAAGTGCATACTCTGCGGTCTCTGCGTGAGAGTCTGCGACGAGGTAATGGGCGTCGGAGCTTTAGGCCTTGTTCACAGAGGATTTGACACGGTCGTTAAACCGGCTCTGGAGCAGTCCCTTACAATGTCCGGCTGTGAGTCCTGCGGTCAGTGCGTAAGCGTCTGCCCTGTGGGAGCTCTTCAGGAGAGACTTACCATTCAGAAGGAAGTACCTCTTGAGACCGAGGCCGTTGAGACAACGTGCTCATACTGCTCCGTAGGATGTACTCTCGACCTTGAATACTACGGAGACATGCTCATAAAGGCAAACCCTGACAGAGAAGGCTTTGTCAACGAGGGTCTCTGCTGCGCAAAGGGCAAGTGGGGCTTCGATGCATCACTTCTCGAGGGCAAGATAGTAGACCCTATGATAAAGGACGGCGACGGCTTCAGAGAGACAGATTATCACGAAGCCATCGTAATGGCTGCAAAGAAAATGGAAGCCGTAAAGGTGAGACACGGCGCAGATTCCATAGCCGTAGCCATTTCCGACAGATATACCAACGAAGAAGCCTACGCAATAAAGAAGTTTGCAGGTGTTCTCGGAGCTAAGACCTTCACCTTCAACAAGCGTCACGATGCCCTCATCGACGTTCTGGGAATGGATGCATCTCCTAACACCATCGACGAGCTTCTCTCCACCGAGCTTATCATAGTTACCGGCTTCATGAAGAACAGAAGCGCCGTAATCTGGAACAAGATCAGACAGGCGGCTCTCGCAGGAGTCAAGGTTGTAGCCGTAAACACTCCTGAGATAACCACCGACTTCGAGTTTGCGACGAAAGTCGTAACCACGGATAACAGTGTGGACTTCCTGAAGAAGGTTGCAAAAGCTCTCGTGGATATGGGAAGAGGCGAAGGAATCGATGGCTTTGAAGAGTTCAAGGCTTCTCTCGAAGGCGTAGAGGTATGCGAAGAGGCAAAGGAAATTGCCGGTATGTACGCGGCCGCAAAGAAAGCAATGCTCGTATATCAGCAGAACGTTGTCAGCGTGGAAGCTGCAACCCTTATGGGAGATATTGCGGCAGTAAGCGGACACATTGGAAAGCCTCGTGACGGAATCCTTGCGATAAGACCTAAGAACAACTCTCAGGGTCTTACGGATATGGGAGTTCGCGCAGGAGCAGAAGCTATGGAAGGCGTAAAGGGCCTCATGATATTCGGAGAGGATCCGAAGTGGGCCGACCTTTCAGATCTGGAGTTCCTCATGGTTTCCGATATCTATATGACGGAAACCGGAGAAAAGGCCGACGTATTCATTCCGGGCACCGGCTCTGCAAGCACCTGCGGAACATACACCAACACCGAGAGAAGACTTCTCCCTGTAGATCAGGCAATCTTCGAGGATGTTGAGTTCTCCAACTGGGAGATCGCTGCAGAGCTTGCCGAAGTATTCGAGGAAGACTTCGGATTCGAAGACGAGACGGATATATCCGCAGAGATGGACGACGTTCTTCCGCTCTACAAGTACGCGGAAATCGGAGAGGTTCTGGGCGAAGTTCTCACACCGGCAAGAGTTAAACTCATTCCGGTTGTAGACGGAAAGCTGGTAGACGAGCTTCCTTGCACCGACGCCCTCATGAACATGATGGCAGAGAGAATTCCGGCTCCGTTTACGGAAGTGGAATAAGACTGAAGTTTTAAATTGATAAAAAGCAGGGACCCTTTACTAAAGGTCGTGAAACCTTTATAAGGGGGCCCTTTTATAATGTATAATATCGAAATTTATGTGTATCAATCAAGTACGCATTTTGTGGATACATCTGCCAGCATGACGAGGATAAAATTAAAATGCTGTACACCATGTCTATTTCTAAAAAATACGTAGAAAAATATAAATATAATTGAAATTCAGAAAAATAGTGATACAATTACATCATACACAAAGAAATTAGTTATACAGGAAGCAGTGGGAATTGTGAAAAGGAAGTTATGTTCTACGATGTTAATAGTCGCGATGCTATTAACAATTATTCCACGTACAGCATTTGCACAAGGTAGTGTGAAAGTTGATGGCCTGTATTCTAGAATGTCTGCGTTACTTGACGCCAAGTTATCTGAGAAACTGACGGACGCAGAATACAAGAAGATGTATGAAGAAAACATAATTTTATCTGATCAAATGACCTTCTTAAATGACTTTTTAACAGATATTCATAAGGGTGGGGATGGTCATTTCGTGTTTGAAGTGAAAATTGATGAATCGATTAATGAAATTTCTGTTCTTCAGAAAGATGAAGAAAAATAATATTATCATAAGAATCAAAGGAGCGCAGGATACATACCTGCGGCGGATATGTATGTAACCAGATATAACATTACATGGTATGCAGAGAAAGACTATCAGGGAAGCAACTTATATGAGACGTGGTATTTATGCAAAAGAATGGGATAGAATTTGACTTGAAATATGCCATAACCATAGAATGGTACCATATGCGTTAGATAATAAATAGGATTACGATATAATCCTTGTGGTGGGATTATACCATTTTGATATGATTGACGTTGAAGTGTGGTGGAGTTGAGAAAATGGAAGAAAGTACCCGCAGGCTCAGGTGGTTTACTGTCATAGATGCAGCAGTATGCGCTCTGGTATGTTGCTGTCTGGAGGAATTATGGTACTTCAAAGTTCTGGCAGTTTTCTCAGGCGGTGCGGGATACCTGGTCCCCCACGGTGCGGCCCCCTCGTCTGGGGGGCAACACCCGCATGGGAGTGTTTGCCACCCGCTCTCCCTTCCGGCCCAACCCCATCGGCCTGTCCTGCGT
>CASFAX010000036.1 GCA_949292945.1 uncultured Bacillota bacterium
AAGATTAAGACTTTGTGAGTATCTGAAAGGATTTACCCGGCAGCTGCGCCTAACACCAGGCCGGCAGGCACACCTCGAACCTGGTGATCCTATCCTCACTGTAGGCAGCGATGCTGCCGCCGTGCTGGCTGACGATCTCCTTCGCAATGGCAAGCCCCAGGCCGGAGCCCCCTGTCTGGGCGCCCCGTGCATCGTCCAGGCGGAAGAATTTGTCAAAGATCATCTCCAGCTTTTCCCCGGGTATGGTGACCCCTGTATTTTCAAAAATAATGGCGATCTCCTCCCCTGTTCGCTGGGTCCATATCTTAATGGGGGTATCCCGGTCGCTGTAGGCCGCCCCGTTCTTCAGCAGATTGTTAAAGACCCGGGCCATCTTCTCCGGGTCAGCGTAAATATACTCCTCCTCATCCACCTCATTTTCCACTTCGTTTCCGTGCTTTTCAAGGGCAGGGTAGAGCTCCTCTGTCACCTGCACAAGAAGGGCGCACAGATTGACCCGCCGTTTTTCCAGAGGCATTTTCTGAAGATTGTACCGGGTGATGTCAAAAAATTCATTGATCAGCCCCTCCAGACGCTCCGCCTTGGAGAGGGCCGTGTGCAGGTATTTTCCCCGCTGCTCTCCCGGCATGTCCGGCGCCTCGTCAAGAAGGCTCAGATATCCGATGACTGAGGTGAGGGGCGTCTTCAGGTCGTGGGCCAGGTAAGCGATCAGATCATCCTTTCGCCGCATCTCGTCCTCGATGACCTGGGCCTGCCTCTTCTGCTCTTCCTTCATGCTGTCCATACTCTCCCTGGCCTCCTGCCGGATCTTTGCCGTATTTCTCTCTGTAAAAACAAAGACAAGGAGGATGACAGCGGCCGCCACCCACAGCAGAGCGCGGGTCAGGGCGAGGTCCTCCTGGTGTCGCCGGTCTTCTCGCTGCTTTTTATCCATGCCTGTTCAGTCTCCTTGATACAGACCGGCCCGGTCCGGAAACACCCGGATGGGTCGGCAGGTTCATCAATTTATTATTGTACCAGATGCTTGTTTTATTTGCAAGCGGGAACGGGAAAAACGACGAAATTTAAGAAAACACACCTACAATGCCCGGCGGAGAAAAGCTCTGCCGGGCTGGAAAAAGGGCGGCAACATCTTCTTCAGCGCCGGAACGGGCGACATGGAGGATAACCTGCTAAAGGACCCCTACTTCAGGGAGGTGGACATAAGCCGCAAGCTTCCTGGGACTCTTGAAATCGATGTGACCGAGAGAACCCAGATGGCAGCCTTTGTCTACGGCGACAGATACGTGGTAATAGACGATGAGGGCATAGTGCTTCGAAAGAGCGAAGTCATGCCGGAGCTTACCCTTCTCACCGGGCTTACCATCAGCAAGATGAACCCCGGAGAGGCGGTGGAAGCCGAAGAATCCGAAAACCTGAAGACCACTCTCGAGATGCTGAAAGCCATGGAGGACGGAGACATATTCTTTAAGCAGATAGACGTCTCAAAGGTGACGATAAAAGCCCACATATACGACTATCTCATAGTAAGCGGAACTCCAAAGGAAATCATGAAATCCATCGAAAGCGGAGATCTGCAGAAGGTGGTCTCAAAGTTGTTCGACGAAGGAATAACCAGAGGCACCATCAGCGCTGGAGGCGAGGGCTACATGTCCTTCTCGCCTGAAATAAAGTAAATAGAATAAAGCAAACAACACTTTTCAGATATTTATGTTGCTGTTATGTTTAAAAGAGGACCCGCAGGAGGTCCTCTTTTACGTGGGAGGAAGAAAGCCGGGGCCTAAGGCCGGTGTGCGTTGCCGTAGTGTCTGTTCCCCGTATTGCCTTGGTGTCCGCTTGGTATCGCCTCGGTGTCCTCCTGGTTTGACGAACATCCGGAAAATCCGATGTATGGTAAAGGTGAAATTCTGCTAAAACAACGCGTATATGTCAAAGAATCAAGACATATGAGGGAAGCAGAACGGATATCGTTGACAAATCATTAAAATGTGAGCGCAAAAGTAGAAAACTGTCTTGACGTTTTTGCGCTATTATGGCCAGATGGTCAAACCGGTCAGCTGACTCTCAATCGGGTTCGTATTGTCCGCACCTCCGCGCCCCGTGCCCCGTGCCCATGTGCTTGCGTATTGCTGAGCCGTCCTCGTGCTTCCGGGCCCCGTGCGCACCCCTGTGCTCGGAATTTCCTTTTTTGAGAGATTTCCGAGCGCCAAAAGACTCGGAAATTGGCAGCTTAACATAATTTCCGAGCACAAAAGAGATTAAAGCGAAGGTAAAGATGCTCGGAATCACCTTGAATCAGGCGGATTCCGAGCGTTTTCGTACTCGGATTTTCCGATAAATCTCAAAAAACCGAGCATCACCTCGCCGGAGATGGCGCTCCGCCGACCCCTGCACCCCTCTGTATCGTAAAAATACTTGACAGCACCGGCCGGATGTGGTATTCTATCACGGTGTCAAGGGGTTTTACCTTACACGCCGGGATGTCCCGCCGTAAAGGCGGCGGACAGATTTCGGACGTGAGACATCAGATGGAAAGCAGGTGGAGAAATGGCTGAAATACTGAAAACGGGCCTCGATGCCAGCGCCAGGGTGAGCCTGCTTTACGACTTCTACGGGCAGCTTTTGACGGAGAAGAAGAGACAGGTCATAGAGCTCTATCACGAGGAGGATATGTCCCTGTCGGAGATTGCGTCGGAGCTCGGAATTACCAGGGCGGCCGTTCACGACTCGCTGAAGTCGGCGGAGAGGGCTCTTGAGAACTACGAGGAAAAGCTGAGCCTGGTGGAGAGATTTTTGAAAACGGAAGAGGCTTTCGGAGAGATTACACAGAAGCTGGACGGACTTAAGAGAAGGTACGCCGGCGACGGTGAGCTTGCCGAAGCCATAGAAGAGATAGAGACTATCGCCCGCCGGATCGAGTACGGCGAATAAGGCGAATACGAGGTAGTAAATGGCATTTGAGAGCTTATCGGATAAACTGCAGAATGCGTTTAAGAAGCTGAGAGGAAAAGGCGTCCTCACCGAGGCCGATATAAACGAGGCCATGAGGGAGGTAAAGCTGGCGCTTCTGGAGGCCGACGTAAACTTCAAAGTCGTAAAGGAGTTTATCGCTTCGGTCAAGGAAAAATGCATGGGCGCAGAGGTCATGGAAAGCCTGACTCCGGCGCAGCAGATTATTAAAATAGTAAACGCCGAGCTTACGGAGCTCATGGGAGGGTCCGGCACCAAGCTGACATTCTCGCCGTCGGGATTTACCACCATAATGATGACGGGACTTCAGGGTACCGGTAAGACCACCACCTGCGGAAAGCTGGCGGCATACCTTAAGCAGAGCGGAAAGAAGCCGATGCTCTGCGCCTGCGACATATACAGGCCTGCGGCTATAGATCAGCTGGAAATCGTGGGAAAGTCCGTGAATACTCCGGTATTTACCATGAGGGACTGTAAAGACGCTGCGAAGATAGCTGTCGAAGCAAAGAAGGAAGCAGAAAAGAAGGGCTACGACGTCCTCATTATAGATACTGCGGGAAGACTCCAGATAGACGAAGCTCTCATGGATGAGCTTGAAGATATAAAGAAGGCGGTTAAGCCTCACGAAATACTTCTGGTAGTGGACGCGCTGACCGGTCAGGATGCCGTAAACGTGGCTTCAGGCTTTGATGAAAAGCTTGGAATCGACGGCATAATCATGACTAAGATGGACGGCGATTCCAGAGGCGGCGCAGCGCTGTCTGCAAGAAAAGTAACGGGAAAGCCTATTAAATTCATAGGTACCGGTGAGAAGACCGATGCTCTGGAACCTTTCCATCCTGAGAGAATGGCAAGCCGTATCCTGGGCATGGGCGATATGCTCAGCCTCATAGAGAAAGCGGAAGCAGCCTTTGACAAGGAGCAGGCTGAGAAGTTAGAGAAGAAGATAAAGAAAAACCAGTTCACCTTAGAGGACTTCCTGGACCAGATGGGACAGGTGAAGAACATGGGGGGACTGGGAAAGATAGTGGAAATGCTTCCGGGAATGAACAGCGCCCAGATGAAAAACGTTGATTTGGAAGCGGGCGAAAGGGAGTTCCGCCAGATGGAAGCCATTATCCAGTCCATGACCATTGAGGAGAGGCGGGATCCGTCACTTCTTAACGCCAGCCGGAGAAAGAGAATTTCCGCAGGGTGCGGGCTTCCGGTTAGCAAGATAAATAACCTCATAAGAAAATATGAGGACGCAAAAAAGATGATGAAGCGGCTTTCAAACCCCGGCGCATTGAAGCGGGGAAAGTTCCGCGGACTTTTCTAAAAAGATAACAAACACGTAACCATAAGGAGGAAAAGAAAATGGTAAAGATCAGACTTAAGAGAATGGGAGCTCACAAGAGACCTTTTTACAGAGTAGTAGTTGCTGACTCCAGAAGAGCCAGAGACGGCAAGTTCATCGAGGAGCTCGGATACTACAATCCGCTCACCGAGCCGCCTGTAATCAAAATCGACGGAGAAAAGGCAAAGAAGTGGCTGGACAACGGCGCACAGGCTACTGATGTTGTAAAGGGGCTTCTGAAGAAATCCGGCGTCATTGAATAAGAAAGCGGTGATGATAGATGACTAAGTTAGTTGAACTCATCGCAAAATCGCTGGTGGACAATCCGGACAAGGTGGAGGTCACCGAGGAGAAATCCGGTTCCGAAAGCGTACTGCAGCTCCGCGTCGCATCTGACGACATGGGCAAGGTCATCGGAAAACAGGGCCGTATAGCAAAGGCTCTGCGTACCGTGGTAAAGGCTGCGGCCACCAGAGAAAACAGAAAAGTCTCCGTTGAGATAGTTTCTGAAAACGAATAGACGAGGAAATCATATTAGGCACATGGCGCTTTCCATGTGCCTAACGTGGTATTAAAGAGAAAACATGGAAAAGATTAAAATAGGGAAAATAGTAAACGCCGTAGCTCTTAAGGGCGAGGTTAAAGTTTATAACTACTCCGAAGGCCCGGGAAGGTACGAGGAAGTGGAGCGCGTAATAGCGGGCGGAAGGGAATATCCCATAGAAGGGGTCAGAACTCAGGGCGGCATGGTGATTTTAAAGCTTAAAGGCGTCGACGACAGAAACGCCGCAGAGGCCATGAAAAACCTGGATGTGTACATCACCGAAGAGGATCTGGGAGAGCTCCCAGAGGATACCTTCTACATCCGCGACCTCATAGGGCTTCAGGTGGTAAACTGGGAGACCGGCGAAACCGTAGGAGAGATAGCTGACGTCATTCAGGGGGCGGCTCAGGACGTGTACCGCATACGCCTTTGGGACAAAGAGAGCAGCCCGGAAAACCCGGGCAGCGGCGATGAAAAAGACGGTAAAAGAGATAGCGGCAAAAGCGTGAGAGAAACCATGGTTCCTGCCGTTTCCGAGTTTGTTAAAAGCGTAAACCTTGAAGAAAAGAAGATTTACATAAAGTTTATAGAGGGGATGCTGTAAGGAAATGAAGGTAAACGTACTCACCCTTTTTCCGGAGATGTTTCCGGCTGTGACCAGCAGCATTTTAGGTAAGGCCGCCGAGCGGGATCTGCTGGATTTCAGCTTCATAAATATAAGGGACTTTAGTCTTGATAAGCATAAGAAGGCGGACGACTACCCTTTTGGAGGAGGTCAGGGCATGGTCATGATGGCCCAGCCCATATGCGACGCTCTGGATTCAGTAAATGCGAAGGATCACAGGATAATATACATGTCCCCCAGAGGCCGGATAATCGACAGGAGCATCATAGAAGACCTTGCGGAGGAAGAGGAGTTCACCATACTCTGCGGCCACTACGAGGGAGTGGATCAGAGGGTCCTCGACATGTACGATATGGAAGAACTTTCCATAGGCGATTACATACTGACGGGAGGGGAGCTTGCCGCCATGGTTTTGATGGATTCGGTGGCAAGGATGGTTCCGGGAGTTCTTGCAAGCAGGGAGGCGGCGCTGGAGGAGTCCGTCTACTCCGGACTACTGGAGCATCCTCAGTATACGAGACCGAGGGAGTTCAGGGGAATGACCGTTCCTGAGGTTCTCACGGGAGGAAACCACAGACTCGTTCACCTGTGGGAGTTTGAGCAGTCTCTGGCTGTGACGAAGGAAAGGCGGCCGGAGTTGTTTGAAGAATATGTGAAGAATCACGGGGATTTGGCAAAAGATGAACGAGAGGTATTGGAAAAATTCCTGAAATGAAGTAAAATATTATCATGGGAAGATTTAAGAAGAGGATAGGGCTGCTTTTTCTCCTTGCAGTGGCAGCCCTTTATATAGCAATATACGTGGTGCCTCAGCTGACGGGATTTTTAACTGCCACGTATACCGCCGAGTACGGGGAGCTGCAGATTTACGACGATACCGATATGTATATAGTGAGAAATGAGACCGTGTACACCTCCGGGGTATCGGGAACGGCTAACCGGCTCATAGAGGAAGGCAGACTGATCAGGGGAAACACCACGGTTATGGAAGTATCGGGGGAAGGGGGAAGTTCCGATACGGAAAAGTACGCCTCCATACTGGAAAGGCTGGGAAGCGCCGCAGTTTCAACTTCGGACTTCACTGCTGAGGGTGGAGGTGTCGTATCATATTTTGCCGACGGTTACGAAGGAGAACTCACCTCTGGGACCATGGGAAGCAAGAGCTACGAATACTATAAGGCTCTGTCACAGGATGACGTTGCAGAGCTTTCCACGGGAACGGTTGCGGCGGGAGATCCGGTGTATAAGATCATAGATAAGAGCAGGTGGTACGCAGTCGCCTTTGTCCCTGCGGACAGAACGGGAAACTACGAGGCGGGAAAGACCGTAGACGTTGAAATAGGAGATGCTGTCATATCCATGACGGTCACGGGAGTTTCCGAAGAAGGAGACCTGTGCAGGCTTCTTCTTGAAACCACCAGATACTACGAAAACTACGGAGGCACCAGGGTGGCGGCAGTGCGCATAGTGACGGCAGATGCCGCAGGACTTATAATAGATAACGGGAGCATCGTCGAAAAGGACGGAGTGAAAGGCGTTTACGTGAAGAATAAGAAGGACAGGTATGAGTTTACGCCTGTCAACGTTCTCATCACGGACGGAACCAGCTCTGTGGTTTCGGATTCGTTCTACTATGACTCCGAAGGAAACAGGGCAGCTACGGTAAATCCTCACGACGATGTGCTGAAAGACCCTGAAAGCATTGATTAAGGAGATGATTTATAATGTCTATTGCAGCCAACATTGAAGAGATTCAGAGACGAAAGGGCGAGGCAGCCGTAAGATCCGGAAGGAAACCGGAGGATGTTCTTCTGGTAGCGGTTACTAAACTTCATTCTCCGGAAGAGATAAACGAGGCTATCGATGCCGGGATTACCGACATCGGCGAGAACAAAGTCCAGGAGATAATGGACAAGTACGACAGGGTAAAGCCGGTGAGATGGCATCTCATCGGACACCTTCAGACTAATAAGGTAAAGTACATAATCGACAAAGTCTGCATGATTCACTCCGTGGATTCCCTGAAGCTGGCTCACGAAATAGATAAGAGAGCGGCTCAGCACAACCTGACCATGGACATTCTGGTTCAGGTGAACACGGCCAACGAGGAATCCAAGTTCGGAAGCAGCTCGGAAGAGGCGGACGGTCTCATTTCTGCCATAGCCGAGGAATGCCCTAACGTCAGAATAAGGGGAATCATGTGCATAGCGCCTTTTGAAGTTGAACCTGAGGACGCCGCTCCTTTCTTCAGAGAGGCAAAGGAGATATACGACAGATACCTGGACGATCCGAGGGAGAGAATAGATTTTAAATACCTTTCCATGGGTATGACTCACGATTTTGAGGTGGCAGTGGAAGAAGGCTCCAACCTTATAAGAGTGGGAACCGCCATCTTTGGAAACAGGGATTACAGAAGCGAAGAAAAATAATATTACCAGGAGGAAAATAAGGATGGGATTCACTGATTCACTGAAAAAAGTTATCGGAATCGAGGATATTGAAGAAGATGAGGTGGTGACGGAAGAGGAACTTTCCGCCGCCAAGGAGAAGATATCCAGGGAGAACAGGTTTACGACACAGACACAGGCTCCCGTATCGTCTCCGGCGTCGTTTCCGGGAGATATTCCGGCTTCTTCCGAGAGAAAACCTATAATTGCAAAGTCATCAGAAAAGAGGTATTCCGTGTCTAACACCAATTCACTTAAACTGGTTCTCATCGAGCCTAAGGGCTTTGAAGAGTGCCCTAAGCTTGTAGACAGCTTAAAGTCCAGAAAGCCTGTTATAATAAACTTAGAGAAGCTGGAGACCGAAACGGCGAAGAAGATATTTGACTTCCTCAGCGGAGCCACTTACGCTCTCAACGGAAACGTTCAGAAGATAACCAACAACATCTTCATATTTGCACCGGAGAACGTGTCCATAACGGCATCTCAGGGACAGACTTCGGCAGAGGCTCCTGCTTCCGAGAGCAGCAGCCCTTGGAGGTAGAAGGACTTGGCATACGTACTGATTTTTGCAATACGGGCATTCGGACAGGTTCTGACCTTTGCCCTGCTGGCGGAGGCGTTTCTCAGCTGGTTTGCGGGAAACCCCTATTCGGGACCGGGAAAGGCGTACTGGATGATACGCCGGTTTACTGAGCCTATAGTTACGCCGTGCAGAAAGATTCTTTCAAGGTTTAACACCGGTATGTTCGACTTTTCGGTGCTCCTTGCCATGATACTGGTTCAGGTCGTCGAGCGCCTGCTCGTATATGTCGTTCTGATTATAGCTTAAGCCGTTACCGCGCTTAAAGCGGGATGTCACAGGATAAGGTAGGAAGATATGATTACACCTGCAGAAATAGAAACAAAGGAATTTTCAAGGGCAGTAAGAGGATATAAGATGGAAGAGGTGGATGAATTCCTCGACGAGATAATCCTCGACCTGGATAAGCTGCTTAAGGAAAACAAGATGCTTACCGAGACGGTGGACGAGCTGAGAGAGGAGATAGTTCAGCACAAGAAATCGGAGACGTCTGTGATGAACACTCTGGAATCAGCGAAGAAGCTTATGAAGGATATTTCGGAGAGCGCGGAAAAGCGGGCCGAGATAATCATTAAGAACGCCCGTCTTGAGGCTGACGTCATAGTAAAGGACGCCAGAGATTCCATCGACAGGCTTAACGAGGAGAACAGCCAGCTTCTGGAGAGGGTCAAGACGTTTAAGACCAGGTACCGTCAGATGCTGGAGGATGAGCTTGAAAGGGTTAAAGGCGGCTCCAGCGAGGAGCTGTTCAGAGACCTTGAAAGAGAGCTTTCGTCCGGGTTCGGCGAGTTCGGCATGACTTCGGACACCCGCGTATCTGACAGCGGCGAAAAAAGCGGGTCGTCTTCTCCTTCGGAGGAAAAGAGCTATGATGAACAGCTTGCCGAGTTGACGGAAGGCATATCTGCGCCTGATTCCGAAAAAGGGTATGGCAAGACGAGCTGCGCCCCTAAGGAAACGGTAATAATCGATTCAAAAGGGATAGACGAGCTCATCGGAAAGTAGAAAATACACCTGCCGGTAAACGCGGCATTCATAAATCTGTGAAAGGTGAAAGGGGCAGCGGGCTGCCCCTACGTTTATATATGGCTTATATAGTTCTAATGTCGGTCATAGTGGGCATAGATCAGCTGGTAAAGTACCTGGTAAGGTGCAATATGGCCGTAGGCGAAAGCATCAGCGTTTTGGGAGATTTTTTCAGGTTGACTCACTACGAAAACGACGGAGCTGCTTTCAGCTCTCTCAGCGGCCAGAGGGTGATTCTGATATTGATCCCTGTAATTGCCATAATTGCAGGACTGATTTACATGTTTACCCACAGAAAGTCGCACATGCTCCTTAAGATATCCCTTTCCCTTATCATGGCAGGGGGTGCGGGCAATCTTATCGACAGGATAGCGTGGGGAAAAGTTACGGACATGTTTGATTTCAGCATCTTCCCCCCAATATTTAACGTGGCGGACATATGCGTCGTGGCAGGGTGCGGCCTGCTCATAGTCTATATATTTATATACGACAGACTGGAAAAAAGCGATGACGGAAACAGATAACAGGCTTTTAATTACTGCAAAAGATGAAGACACAGGAAAGAGGCTGGACGCCTTCATAGGGGAAAAGTCCTGTGAAGTATCGAGAAGCTTTGCAGCAAAGCTGATAGAAGATGGACAGGTCACGGTAAACAGCTCCCCGCAGGTATCCAAGAAGTATAAAATCGCTTCGGGAGATGAAATAGAGGTAGTTCTTCCGGAACCTGAAAGCTGCGAAGCCGAAGCGGAGGATATTCCCCTGGACATAGTCTACGAAGACGACGATGTGCTGGTGGTGAATAAACCCCGGGGCATGGTGGTTCATCCGGCTCCCGGAAATTACACGGGAACCCTTGTAAACGCCCTGATGTATCACTGCGGGGATAACCTGTCCGCCATAAACGGTGTGCTTAGACCGGGGATAGTCCACAGGATAGACAAGGACACCAGCGGCCTTCTCGCGGTGGCAAAGAGCGACAGGGCTCACGAAAGCCTGTCGGAGCAGCTGTCTGCCCACACCGTCACCAGAAGGTATACGGCTCTCGTATATAATAACCTGAAAGAAGATGAAGGTACCGTGGACGCTCCCATAGGAAGGGATCCGTCGGACAGGTTCAAGAGGGCTGTAACCGAAAGAAACGGAAAGCGGGCGGTAACTCACTGGAGAGTTCTGGAACGGTTTGGAACGTTCACCCTTATAGAAGCCCGCCTTGAAACGGGAAGGACTCATCAGATAAGAGTGCACATGAGCTATATAAAGCATCCGCTGGTGGGGGACCCTCTTTACGGCCCTAAAAAGCAGCCCTTTTCAATCTCAGGGCAGTTGCTCCACGCCGGAGTGCTGGGATTCAATCATCCTGCCGATGGAAGATACATGGAGTTTAAAGCGGATCTTCCTGAAGAATTCAGCAAGGTTCTGGAGGAATTGAGAAGAAAATATGGAGAAGGTAAGTCTTAAAGGCTCCGCAATGATGGCGCCGCTTCCTGCGGCTTTAGTATCCTGCGGAAACGAAGATGAAAGAAATCTCATAACCATAGCGTGGACGGGAATAGTGAATTCCCAGCCGCCGATGACATATATATCGGTGAGAAAATCGAGATACTCCCACGACATAATCGAAAAGACCGGGGAGTTCGTTATAAACCTGACGACAGAAGACATGGCGGAGGCCACCGACTGGTGCGGCGTAAAGTCGGGAAGGGATTTCGACAAGTTCAGGGAGACGGGATTTACTCCCGGAAAGTGCGAAGAGGTAAAGTGTCCTCTCGTCGAAGAAGCTCCCGTAAATCTGGAATGCCGCGTCAGGGAAGTCAGGGAATATCCGTCCCACGATATGTTTGTAGCGGAAATCGTAAAGGTTCACGTGAACAAGGATCTGTTTGATGATGAAGGGCGGATACGCCTTGACAGCGCGGGCATGCTGGCATACTGCCACGGAGAGTACTTCGGAATAAAGAAAAACCCTCTGGGAAAGTTCGGATTTTCCGTCATGAAACCTAAGACGAAAAAGCGGCTTGCAAAGGAGAAGAGGGAAAAAATCAGGCGAGACAGGCGGGGAGAGGGAAAGAAATCCCCTGCCCCGGATAAATCAAAGAAAAAGCCGAAGAAAGGAAAACACTAGCCGCCGCCTTTAAAAGGCCGCGGCCTAAGCTGTCTTCGAAGCAAAATCGCCGCCACAGAATTGATATTTTGCGTTTCCTGATTTATTTGCCGCCTGAGTCCCTGCTGTTTTAACAATCGACTTCAGATATAGATGGTGCGGGGAAATCCGCTGAAGTGAGGTAAGTAAACTCGGTCTCCTTTATGTACCTGAGGCAGTCCTCACATATGAAACCTCCCCGAAAAGTGGTGTTGTGATATATGTTCCCGCAAAGGGAGCAGTTCTTCTTCATTACGGCACCTCCCAAGCTGTAAGCGGCGATTTATCCCTCATCGTGAGAGAGGAATGCTTGAGCAGATATTACTTCATAAGAGGAAGTTATTCAACAGTATCTGCACCCATTTGCCGGATTTAAGTCATTTTATGTTATAATTCAGTCATATTTTGTAAAAACGGGAGATAGATCATGTTCACCAATTTTGAACTGCCCGGCCGTGACCTTAAGATTACAGGTTACAGCTGGGAGTGCGAGAATCCAGCCTTTGTCATGTGCATAATTCACGGAATAGGAGAGCACGACGGAAGGTATGACAGGATGGCCGAAAAACTAAACGAGCACGGAATAGCTGTCCTGGGCATGGATTTAAGGGGCCACGGTAGATCCGAAGGAAAGAGAGGGGATGCGGCTCCAAGGGATGCTGTGCTGGGGGATATAGACGTCCTTCTGACGTATGCTCAGGAGAAATATCCGGGGCTTCCCATCACCATTTACGGCCACAGCATGGGAGGAAATATCGTAATCGATTACAGAAACAGAGGCGGGAAAAACGATGTTCCGTCAAAATACATAATTTCCGCTCCCTGGATAAAGCTGGCAAGATCGGTGCCGAAACCTCTTTACGTGGTGGTAAAGGGTCTTGCCCGGATTATGCCGAAGCTGGCCATGTCGTCGGGATGCCCTAAGGAGTACCTTGGAAATCCGGGAAACAGGGACGTGGACGGTTACGACCGGGATGAGCTGGTTCACGGAAAGATAACGTTAAGGTGCGCCGTAGACGGTTACGACACGGGCAATGCAGTCTTTGACGGAAGGTGCAGGAGCAACGGAAGAGCAGACGCCACGCCTACTCTTCTCATGCACGGAGACGCCGACAAAATCTGCTCCGTAGAAGGCTCCAGGGCTCTGGCCGAGCAGAACAGGAACAACGAAGCCTTCACTTACATAGAGTGGAAAGGCTATTACCACGAGATACATAACGGCGGGCCCGAAGCTACAGGCGACAGGGTCATAGATACCATAAGAGATTACATCATAGACTGATTCAGGAGGAGAAAAATGCCGGGAAGAGATGAAATTGCAAAGGAACTGCTGGATGAGATGCTGCCGGAAAATCCGGAGGAAGCGGTAGGGTTTCTGGAGGATCTTAACATCCTCCTCATGAGGTACGATTCCGCCATTAGGGAAGTGCGGACGAAGCTGGAAATTCTCAACGACGAGCTTTCCATGACAAGCCCTCAGAGCCCTATAGCCTCCATAACCTCCAGGAGAAAGAAGGCGTCCAGCATATTTGAAAAGCTGAAGAGGCAGGGAGACGAGCTGACGTTAAAGTCCATAGAGGATAACCTTAACGACGTGGCCGGAGTCAGGGTCATATGCTCCTTTGTCGACGACATATACAAGGTGGCCAGGATGCTGGTCCAGCAGGACGACATATCCCTCATACAGATAAAGGACTACATCCAGAGTCCGAAGCCCAACGGCTACAGAAGCTACCACATGATAGTGGAGGTGCCGGTGTTCTTCTCCAGCGAGAAGAGGCCTATGAGGTGCGAGGTTCAGATAAGAACCACGGCCATGGATTTCTGGGCGAGCCTGGAGCATCAGATGAAATACAAGCAGGATGTTGAGAACGCCGATGAAATAATCGCAGAGCTTAAGCAGTGCGCGGACACCATTGCGGCGACTGACATGAAGATGCTGGAGATAAAGAAGAAGATAGAAGCCAACAAGGCCGCGAGAGAAGCCCGTGAGCTTATCGAAGCGCAGCTCCAGCAGGTGACGAAATAAAAGTACAGGGTGACAGGAATTAAGCTTTTTCCCATCACCCTTCTTTTTTCGTTCTTCTTTACCCTTCGTTCTTTTCCGGAAGCTTCGGGTTCACCCACACCGTCCTGTTGCCCGTAAATATTACCATTCCGGGCCTCGCTCCGGCAGGCTTTTTTACGCTTTTGACGGGAACGTAGTCGACCGGTACGTTTTCCGAAGAGCGGGCCTTGCTGAAGTAGGCGGCCACGGAAGCTGTCTCGTAGATATCGTCAGCCGAAGGCTCTGCGCCGTTTGTGCGGAGAATGACGTGAGAGCCTGGTATGTCCTTCGTATGAAACCAGAGGTCGTTTTTGGCGGCGGTTTTCAGGGTGAGAACGTCGTTTTCCCTGTTGTTTCTGCCTGCCAGAATCTCCATTCCCGAGGAAGTCTCGTACTTAAGAGGCGCCGCTTTGAATTTCTTTTCCTTAAATCCGCTCTTTCTCCTTCTCACGTATCCGGTTTCGGCAAGTTCGTTTCTTATGCTCTCTATTTCCTCCGTAGTCCTGGCGTTTTCGAGATATGTCAGGGTGGATTCCAGATATTTTATCTCGCTTTCCGTTTCTGAAAGCTGAATCTGCTTTTCCTTTATGGCCGTCTTGGACTTGCCGTAGCGCTTGAAGTAATTTTGGGCGTTCTTTGCAGGAGAATACCTTGGGTCCAGGGGAATTTTCACCTGAGAACCGTCGTAGTAGTTGAGAACCGTGACGGAGTTCGCTCCCGGCTCCACCATGTGAAGGTTTGCGTTTAAAAGCTCGCCGAAAACCCTGAGCTCGTCGGAGTTTTCCGCCTTGAGAAGCTCCTCTGACAGGCGCTGTTTCTTCAGGTTCAGCTTGTCCAGGTGGGCGCTGACGGTTTTGATGGAGGAACGGGCACGTTGTTTCGCCCTGTTGGAGGAGTCCCTTCTGTCAAAGAATTCTCCTATGCAGGCGCTTATGCTGTCAAAGTCCTTCCTTACGCACCCTTCCTCAAAATCCGCAAGGTCGCAGACGTGAAAATCCCCCGGTTTTTCGTCAGCATCGGAATAAATCCTGGGTATAGCCCTTCCTTCATCTATATCAGATATGACTCTGTCAAGCCACGGACGCCTTTCGTAGGGTGGAAGCTCTGAAAGCTGGGCTGCGACGGCGGGAGAAATGCCGCCTACCGCTGACAGTATGGCTTTCCTGTCAGGGGGAAGAGATGCGAGAGTGTCAGACGAAATCTTATCGTATGGAATCTTGTCCTGAGACGGCGGGTACTGATATAGCTTTCCCGGAAGAACCTGTCTTACCCGGCTTGCGTCTATGGATACCCGCTTTATGCTGTCCACAATCTTACCCGTAGTCATGTCGACCAGTATCACGTTGCTGTGCTTTCCCATTATCTCGAATATCAGCTTTTTTGATACGGTAAAGCCCAGCTCGTTGAGGGTTTCCAGGGAGATTTCGATGATTCTCTCCGCGTCTTTCTGCTCTACTGAAACTATGCGTCCTCCCTGAAGGTGCTTTCTCAAAAGCATGCAGAAGGACAGGGGGCTCGGCGGGTTGTCCGGTTTCATTTCCGTAAGGCAGATTCTCGGGTTCTGGCTGCTTACCGAAGCGAAAAGCCTGAGGTTTCCGTCTTTTGTGTGTATGTTAAATACCAGCTCGTCGCTTTCCGGCTGGTATACCTTTTCTATCTTTCCAAGGAGCAGCTTTTGTCTGAGTTCCAGGGTCACCGCTCTCGTTACTATTGCGTCAAATGCCATGAATATTCACCTCATTTAAGAATTTGCAGCAAAACAATGATATTTTACCTGTAAATCTATGTATTTGTCAACGATTGCCGGATGTGATAAAATAGATGCCAGATTATTTCTGCCTCAGGAAAGGAGAGTTTGCGATGATCAGAAGTATGACCGGATTCGGCAGGGCTGAAGCAAACGACGGAAAGAGAAACATAACCGTTGAGATACGCGGCGTAAATCACCGCTACTGCGATATATCGGTGAGAATGCCGAGACGGTACTCTTTTGCGGAGGATAAGGTAAAGGCCGCCATAAAGGAAAGGATAAAGCGGGGAAAGATAGAAGTCTCCGTCATGGTTGAAAATATAACGGAAAGCGATGCAACGGTAAAGCTTAACACCATGGTGGCGAAGCAGTACTACGATAACCTGATGCTCCTTCAGAAGGAGTTCAACGTAAGCGGCGACATATCCCTGGAGTATCTGGCGTCCCTTCCCGACGTCTTAAGAGCCGTTCCTGATGTGGA
The DNA here is from genome assembly GCA_949292945.1 of uncultured Bacillota bacterium. Taxonomy (GTDB): domain Bacteria; phylum Bacillota; class Clostridia; order Peptostreptococcales; family Anaerovoracaceae; genus Avanaerovorax. The sequence goes on from CASFAX010000036.1 coordinate 15,947, forward strand.
AGACGAGGCGGAAATTACGGAAGCCGTTCTGGTGCCAGTGAGAGAAGCCGTAAACAACATGGTCTCCATGAGGGAGACGGAAGGAGCAAAGCTGGCGGAGGATCTCCTTGCAAGGGGAAAAACCGTAAGGGAGCTTGCCGGCAGAATAGAGGAGAGAGCCGATAAGGTTCCGGCTCTTTACACGGAGAAGCTGAGGGAGAGGATTACCGAACTCATAGGCGGAAGCGTGGAAATTCCGGAGGAAAGAATCCTGACGGAGGCTGCAATCTTTGCCGACAAGTGCAGCATAGCCGAAGAGCTTACCCGCCTTAAGAGCCATCTGGATCAGATGGAGAGCATAATAGGAAGGGCTGACGGACCTGAGGGAAAGAAGCTGGACTTCCTGGTTCAGGAGATGAACAGGGAAGCCAACACCATAGGCTCCAAGGCCAACGACATAGAGGTTACGAACCTGATGCTCATGGTGAAGGCCGAAGTGGAGAAGATAAGAGAGCAGGTTCAGAACATAGAGTAGGCTTGAAAAATTACGGTATAGGTGGTATAATCATCTTTCAACGAATAAGCTTAACAGGAGTTTTTATGGAGAAGAAATACGATCCTATCCCTAACCATCCGGGAAAACTTTTTGTCATATCCGGACCTTCCGGAGCGGGCAAGGGAACTATCTGCAGAAGACTTTTAGAGGAGACGGACATAGAGCTTTCCGTTTCAATGACGACGAGAGCCCCGAGAAACGGAGAAATCGAAGGAGTAAGCTACTTTTTCACCGACAGGGATACGTTTATAGAGAAGGTCAACGCAGGAGGATTTCTGGAATATGCGGAAGTCTACGGCAATTACTACGGGACGCCGAAGCAGCTGGTCATAGACAAGCTTAAAGAAGGAATCGACGTGGTTCTTGAAATAGACATCCAGGGAGCCATGAAGGTCAGGGAAAACTATCCCGACGGAATTTTCATCTTCATACTTCCGCCGTCCATGGCTGAGCTTAGAAAGCGCATAACGGGAAGGGGCACCGAGACTGAGGATGCCATAAACCTTCGCCTTTCCAAGACTTTGTCGGAGATTTCCTACATCGACAAGTACGATTACTGTGTGGTGAACGGACTTCTCGAGGAGGCGGTATCCAGGGTTAAATCCATAATAGTTGCAGAGCATTCCAGGGTTGCGGAAGACGTCCGCACGCTGATAA
>CASFAX010000037.1 GCA_949292945.1 uncultured Bacillota bacterium
GTAGGAGCCGAGGTAAAATATACCCGAACCTACCATTATACCGGCAACAATACTTACGCCTCCAAAGACGGATATCTCTTTTTTAAATTCTCCGCCTTCCAGCGTGCCACCTTTCTTCTTGGCCATAACATTCTCCTCTTAATATAAAATATTTGGAAATCATTCCTCAATTGTGATAAGCAAGCTTCATGCCATCAGGTATATAAGTATTCCAGACCAGAAATGCCTGAATTTCAACCACTATCTTTATCCGGTCATATTCGGAGTAGAATTTCGCCAAAAAATCTTGTCATATTGTTAAGCAATATGACAAGAGTGGAACAGATCAATTACAGCTTTCCTTCCTGCATGAACTGGTAATTTGTTCCGCCTATTTCGTTGAATTCCTTCGTAGCTCTTTCGCCGATTCCGTCAGGGTACTGCTTTACAGCATCGAAATACTCTCTTTCATCAACGTTTGTAAACTGTCCGTCCCTGTATATAACGTTTCCGTCTACTGCGGCAAGTGCTACTTCCTCTCCTCTTGCGGAGTATACAAGGTTAGGAACGATATTTCTCATAGGATGAGTGTATACAGGCAGCATGGTAGGCTTATCGAGATCGATAGCTATGAAATCGGCATGCTTTCCGGCTTCAAGGGAGCCTGTGATGTCGCCCAGGCCTACAGCCTTTGCGCCCTCTATCGTCGCCATTCTGAGAGCCTTCCATGCAGGAACGGCTTCAGGATTCTGGTATTTAATCTTATTGAAGAGGGCTACGTTCTTCATCTCGTTGATTATGTTGTGGCAGTTGTTTCCCGGAGCCTGGTCCGAACCCAGAGCGCAGTATCCGCCTGCTTCCTGGAATGCAACGGACGGGCACACGATTCCGTCGATAATTCCTATTGAACCAGGATTTACGATCATGCTTGCGCCGCACTTTGCTACCATTGCAGCCTCTTCATCGGTGCAGTCGGTAAGGTGAACCGCAATGAGATCCTCGTCGAGAATTCCAAGCTCTCTCAGGTATTCCACAGGGCGCTTTCCGTATCTCTTTACTATCTGATACGTTTCACGGTCTCCCTGCTGTACGTGCATGTGAATCTTGGTTTTGCGCTCCTTTACCACGCCCTGGATTTTCTTCATAAGCTCAGGGCTTACAAAATCGATTCCCTGCGGTCCGAACAAAATCTTTATCCTTCCGCCCGCTTTGTCGTGCCACTTGTCATAGAGGGCGATGTTCTCTGCGAGGCTCTTTTCTCCCTGCTCGTCGTCAAATTCGTAAAGCTCTCCCGGATTGTACACCCTGTACTTGGCTGCACGGACAGTCTGGGCGATGTTGCCTCTTGCGCCCACTTTGTCGATGAAGCTGCACACGGCGTCCATGTGACTTTCATAGTCGCCCAGGGTCGTAGTTCCGTTTTTAATTGCCTCCAGGATAGCCATTCTGCTGCCGGCATCGCTTTCCTCCTGCCTTACAGCGTTCTGGAAAGGCTGAAGTCCGTACATCATCCAGTTATTCGTATCCTGAGCCAGTCCTCTCATTATTGCACATGCGGTATGCATATGTCCGTCTATAAAGCCAGGAAGCACTGCGTGGTGACTTAAATCAAGAACCTTCTCCGCAGAGTAGTCCGCAAGTTCCTTTTCATCGGCAAAACCTATGATTTTGCCTCCGTCTACCAGCATGGCCACTCCCGTTTTGTAGCCTACTCCATCGCCTTCCATAGTGTAAAAGTGGGGCGCTTTAACTATCATGTCGATTTTTTTCATCCGGATACACTCTCCTTTTTCATATCATTCTTAAATTATGCTGTAGCTTTGTCCAGTTTTGCCGTCCTCTTTGAGATGACATTTAAAACTGCAAGTGCTACTGCCAGAATTATTGCAGTTACCGCTATGCTGAGCCAGTACTGACCCGTAAGACCTCCGAACAGGAATCCGATAAATGCGCTTACACCTACTGTAATTCCATATGGAAGCTGTGTCATAACGTGAACAACGTGGTTGCAGGAACCGCCTGTCGACGACATTACGGTAGTATCGGAAACCGGCGAACACTGATCTCCGAAAAGTCCTCCGCTGATTACAGATGCTACGACATACTCGAACGGAAGGTCAAATGCCACAGCCATAGGGAATGCTATAGGCATCATGATGGACCATACTCCCCAGGATGAACCTGTTGCAAAGGATATGATCGCTCCGAACAGGAATATCATGGCAGGAACCAGTCCCGGAGTAAGATGTTCAGCTACTATGCCGGACATGTAGTTTCCTACTTCCATGTCGTTTGTGATTCCGCCCATGGACCATGCGCATACGAGAATGAACGGTACGTTTATCAGCTCTGCCATTCCATCTACGAAAGTGTTGAACGCCTTTGTAAGTCCGAACAGTTTGGTTGCAACTCCTACGATTCCGGCGCCTATGCCGCCGCCCATGAATCCCATGCAGACTGCCAGGGTGATGTTGGCGTTGGAGAAAGCTCCTCTAAGTCCGTTGCTTGCGATATCTCCCGTATAGAATATAGTCGCAAAGATGGACACGAACAGGCATATGATAGGGATTACGAAGTTCATAATCTTAGGTTCATATCCTTCAGGGAAGGTGGTGTACTTCTCAGGAACGAGAGGCTGCACTCCGTCGGCAAGGAGCTTTCCCGTCTCTCTTGCGCGCTTTTCTTCCTTGTACATAGGACCTATTTCTATGGAGAATATTGCAACTATGAGAACTGTCAGTATTGCAAATATGCTGTACAGGTTGAATGGAAGCATTTTCGCCCATATTCCCCACTCATTTCCCGTAAGGCCTGCTGCAGCAAGCTGCGTAGCGATAAGTCCGGTAATGAAAGGTCCGTAGCTTGAAATAGGTGACAGCGATGCGAGATTGCATCCCATGGAGTCCAGTATGTAGGACAGCTTTGCGCGGGATACTCTTACTGCATCTGTTACAGGTCTCATGATAGTTCCGAGAATCAGGCAAGGCTCTGTATAACAGAATATGAATGCGCTGAGGCAGGTTACGATCTGGCCTTTCTTTGGCGTGTTTATCTTCTTCGTAACCAGCTTCGCAAAGGCCTGAGCCGCTCCCGTTTCACGAAGCATCGCGACCATTCCTCCGGCAAGAGTTACTAGTATGAGCATTGATGCATTTTCCGACATCTTCGGAATCATATAATCCGAAACGACGGCCGTAAAACCTACTAACGGATTGTATCCGTTAATCATCGTCGCTCCTAACCACACTGCCACGAACAGCGACAATATGGTCTGCTTGGTAACAATTGCAAGGACAATTGCCAATAATGGCGGTAGAAAACATAAAATTCCAAACGTAGTTTCCATTATGCTCCTCCTTCTTACAGTTTGAGTTGTTACTTTTGCGTAACTATTTAGCATAATGCGTGCCATTTCGTATAGCGTTGAAATTTCAACGTTTTCTTTATTGATCTTTTCCTTCTGCCTTACTCGAGTCAAAATATTTTGTCCACGAAAGCCGTGTTCGCCTTCTATTTGGTCAAAATATTTTAACTTTATTCTTCAAATCACCTATCTGTTGCTTCTCTGTCTCATCTTCACCTGCAAAAAAGCACCGGCAGCACATGCTGCCGGTAAAATTTTTTTGACCGTCTATTTCGTAAGGTTGTACTTTTTCATCTTATAAGCCATATCCTGTTTGCTTATTTTGAGCTTACGGGCGGCTTCTGCGACAGTAGACGAGCCTTCCAGCGCATGTCTTATCAGGCGGCTCTCAGCCTGAGCCATCTTTTCCTTAAGGGATTTCCCTTCATCATCGTCAATGTATATGTGTGACCTCCCCCCAGACGGATTTCCTACTGCCTTTCTCAGATACTCCGGAAGGTTCTCTTTTCTTATCTGGTTAAATCCGGTCATGTTAAAAGCGCCTTCTATTACATTTTGCAGTTCTCTCACGTTACCGGGCCACTGATATGTCTCAAATATCTTCTTCGTCTCTCCATCCAGACCCATTACCCTTCTGTTAAGTTTAACGTTGTACTTGTAAATGAAATGCCTGGTGAGAAGATCGAGATCCCCTTCTCTTTCCCTGAGCGGCGGTATTCGAAGGTTGACGACATTGAGCCTGTAGAACAGGTCTTCGCGTATGACCCCGGCTTCAAGGCATTCATAAGGATCCCTGTTCATGGCCGATATTATTTTAACGTCGATGTCTATGGGCTCCGTTCCGCCCACTCTCATAATCCTCTTTTCCTCAATGGCCTTAAGAAGCTTCGCCTGCATAGCCATGTCCATAGAATTTATCTCATCCAGAAACAGCGTTCCTCCGTTTGCCGCTTCAAAAAGTCCCTGCCGGTTCTCCGCTCCTGTAAATCCTCCCTTTACCGTACCGAACAGTATGCCTTCCAGAAGCGTCACCGGTATTGCAGCGCAGTTATACGACACAAATCTCTTCTTGGACCTCTTTCCCGACGTGTGTATCGCCTGGGCAAAAAGCTCCTTTCCCGTTCCTGTTTCACCGTATATCAGCACAGACGAGTCGGTTCTGGCTATCTGCGGCAGGCTGTCCTTCAGGTTTCTCATCGCTTCGGAGTTTCCTATGATGTCTTCGGATTTATACAGCTCAGTCTTTTCATCGCTGAGCGTGATACTCGGTCTTTCCTTACCGCTGTTTACCGCACGGGAAATATCCACCGCTCCCACTATCTTTCCGCTCTGAATAAGAGGAATGGTGTTGTAAAGATTCGTCACGCCGGTACCGTCGCGGTTATACCAGGTTTCCAGCTGGTTATAAACAGGGACTCCCGTCTTCAGCACCTGCATTATGCTGCTGGTATCCTCCGTCAGCTCAGGGTGAAGCTCCAGGATCGTATGGCCTATTATATCCTTAAGATCCGGCTGATAGAGATCTTCCCTCATGTTGCTGTAATATCTGATTATGCCTTTCTCATCCGTTACTATTACAGAGTCGAAGTAGTTGTACAAATCAAATATTCCGTCTATCCTGGTTCCAAGTTCCATCTTACTCCTCCAGCCCTGCCTGTATCTTCTTCAGATTTTTTGCAAGGCGCTTAAGGGCGCTTGTTTTTCTCACTACGACGTATGCGTTTTCTTCGCGGTACAGGAGCACTCTGTCCAGGGTGTCCTTAAGGTCGGCGCATATGTCGTCAACCTGCTTCAGAAAATCAGACTTTGTCATCATGAGCATGCTCTGACGAAGCTCTGCGATGTCGTAGGTGTACTCCATGCCAAAGAGCTCGTAGACTTTCTGAGACAGCAAAAGCTTAATCTCGTTCAGGTGAATCTCAAAGATTGCTTCGTAGCCTGCTGCTTTTGTCTTTATCTCCGATATAAAGTCCGTAATCTCGGCAAAACGTTTATCCAGCTCCGCATATTCCATATTCATGGCGCGTCCGTAGAACGTAAGCTGATTCAGAGCCGAACTGATTAGCTCCCTCAGCTTCTTTCTCGTCGATGCCTCCATAATTTCTCGGATGGATGTATCGCAGTCGTTCAGTATTGCATTTTCAAGCTCCGTAAGACCCCTGCCTTCTTTGGAGCTGACCGGATAGAGCATTATCTTATCCGTATCCATAAGCTCGCGGAGCAGCTTTTCGCAGTATTTCATGTAGGCGGCCAGATCCTCTTCTCCTACGGTGTCGATTTTGTTGACTGCAAAGTAGAATTTGCCGGCGTATTCTCTCGTATTATACAAAAAGTCTATCTCTATCTGATTTATAGGGCTGTCCACGGACAAAAGGAATATAACCGCATCGCTTTCCTTCATGTACTCGTAGGCGACTTCGGTGTTGTTCTTATGAAACGAGCCGACGCCCGGCGTGTCAACGTAGGTCAGGCCTTTTTTAAGAAACTCCGAAGGCCAGCGTATTATAACCTCGGAAACTCCCAGAACGTTATCCTCGTTTTCCTGCTCGCTTATGTACTTCGACAGGTCGGAAAACTCCACGTTCTCAACTGCGCCGTTGTAAAAGTGAACCTCGGCGGACTTTTCCTCACCGTAAACGACTTTAGTCACAGCCGACGTGATGGGAACGATACCTACCGGCATAATCTCCCCGCCCAAAATCGCGTTGCTTAAGGTGCTCTTTCCCCGCTTGAACTGGCCTATGACCGATACGGTTATATCGTCGTTTTCCAGCTTTTCAATGAGGTTTTCGCATATCCTGGCCTGTTTCCTGCAAACTTCGCTAGCCGCAAGCTGCTCGTAGACCGATTTAGTTATCTTAAGAATATCTTCCGTCATTTCATATACTCTCCAATCTCGTGTTGTCACGGGATATTTTACCACAAATCCAGTTTGCTTAACAGCTCAGCATTTCGATTTTTCAAGCGGTTTTTAACGGCAAACAAAAACCCGGGACGAAAATTCACATCGGAATCACCTGTCCCGGATTAAATATTATCCTATCTCATCATTTATTTGACTTCCATTCTCAAGCTTCCCAGACCTTCTACCTCCATTTCGATAACGTCGCCTGCCTGTATGAATGGCTGTTTACCGAGGTATTCGAGGAGCGCCCCGCCTCCGATAGTTCCGGATCCAAGCACATCACCCGGATAAACCGCAGTAAGCTTTGATGCGTGAGCTATCATATCGCCAAATGTATGATATATAGTTTTAACATTGTTTTCCCTCAAAAGTTCGCCGTTCCTGTAAAGTTTCGTAGGCATGTCAAATCTCTGAGGATCTCCGTCTACTGCATATTTGGCCACTTCATCCATAGTTACGATTACAGGACCCATGGAGTTGGCGTAGTCCTTGCCTTTGGCTGGCCCCAGCTGCATCTGCATTTCCTGTGCCTGTATGTCTCTTGCGCTCCAGTCGTTCAAAATAGAAAGCCCGAATATATGATCCATCGCTTCCTCTCTGGAAAGGTTTATTCCCTTTTTCCCGATGATTACGGCAATCTCAAACTCCATGTCAAAGCGCTTTGATACAGGATGCATGGTTATCGGTTCATCCTGACCGTAGAACACGTTAGTATTCGAGAAGTAGAAAGCCGGCATGGACCTCCACACTTCCAGAAGCTTCTCGACGGTCTTTTCGTCATACTGCATTGCCTTTCCGCTGTTTATAACATGCTCTTCAAAACACATGAAGTCCCTGAACGTTGTAGGTCTCGGTATAGGGGAAAGGAATCTGGCATCGCACGTCCGGCACATAGCCTCAGCTGTCGGTAATTTTTCTTCAATAACTTTCTTATACTCATCATATCCTTCGATAAAAGATATCATATTCGTTGGCAGGGCAGTATCTATATCATGAAAGCCATAAAAATTATCATCTTTCACTACACCTGCAATCATTTTACCTTCATAATTTACAGTTGCCAGTCTCATGACAAGCACCTCCTTGTTTTACCTGTCTTCATCCATAATAGCTATTACGCGCGCCCAACCGGCACTTCCGCCTTTTACAGGAATCGGCAGAGCATAAACCGTGTATCCGTAATCAGGCAGCGTTTCGAGGTTTACGAGCTTTTCAATATGACAATATGCTCTCTTTCTACCGGCACGATGAGCTTCCCATATGATAGATGGATCGTGATTTTCCGCAAATTCTTTTGCTTCAAAAGGCAGAGGAACATCCCAGCTCCATCCGTCTGTTCCGACTACATGAACTCCCTGTTCGCAAAGCCATAGCGTAGCCTCCGCACTCATTCCTGCACCTGCCGCAAGGAATTTAGGAGTTCCCCACTGTTTGTCCGCCCCGGTATTGAGAAGCACTATGTCCCCTTCTTTAAGGGTGTATCCTATCTTATCAAGATATTCCTGTACGTCTTCCTTTGTAATCTTATAGCCATCCGCCTTATCACGAAAGTCCAGCTTGACTCCAGGACCTATGCACCACTCCAAAGGTACTTCATCGATAGTCCATGCTTTTTCTCCTCCTGGAATAATATCCTCATTCTGCGTTGGATAATAGTGCCATGGCGCATCGAGATGAGTTCCTGAATGTGTGCACATCTGAACCATATCTATGGCCCATCCGTTTCCGTCAGGCAAATCGTCTACGGTCGCATCCGCAAAAAATTTTCCCATTCCCGGTGCCGTTTCCTTATGGTCCATATATTGAATTTTAGGAATCTGTTCCGGCGGATCGCTTGGAACATCGGGTTCAAGTAATCTGGTAAGATCAATAATTTTCATACTTCTTTCCTCCTTTTCATGTCTTCGCCCGAACCGCTTCATTTGTTATAACTTATTTTACTCCTTATCAAGCCGGAATTGAAGTTTATGATGTAAATAATTTGACATTATCTCCACACTTTGTTAATATGGATGTAGAAACGGGCACTACCGATAAGCGGTTAGTCCAAATAAATGTTAGTTACAAAAAGTAACCGTATCCTTTGGCGTTGGGCGGTTACTTTTTTGTATAAAGAAAACCTCCCGGAGACTATGCTCCGAGAGGTCGATACATCGTATAAAGTCGTATTTCGGCCAATTAACGCTTGGAGAACTGGGAAGCTCTTCTTGCTTTCTTTAAGCCGTACTTCTTTCTTTCCTTCATTCTAGGGTCTCTGGTAAGGAATCCGGCAGCCTTGAGAGGAGCTCTGTATGCTTCTCTGTCTGCCTGGCAGAGGGCTCTGGAAATTCCGTGTCTGAGCGCGCCTGCCTGTCCGGTGAATCCGCCGCCTCTTACGGTGGCGATTACGTCGAACTTGCCTTCGCAGCCTGCGATACCGAAAGGTCTCTTAACCTCTCTCTTAACGATTTCCATACCTGCTCCAAAGTACTCGTCGAGATCCTTCTTATTTACAGTGATCTTTCCTGTTCCAGGGACGAGTCTAACTCTGGCTACGGAAGACTTTCTTCTTCCTGTTCCCTGATACTGCATCTTTGCCATTGTCTATATCCTCCCTTCCCTAAAACTCTAAAGTCTCCGGCTTCTGAGCTGCATGTGCGTGCTCAGGACCTGCATAAACCTTTAACTTCTTGAACATCTGTCTTCCGAGTTTTCCGTTCGGGAGCATGCCCTTAACGGCATGTCTGATGATCTCTTCCGGCTTCTTAGCCTGCAGCTTGTCGAAGGTAACCTCTCTGAGTCCGCCAGGATATCCTGTATGTCTCTTATATACCTTCTCTTTTCTCTTCTTACCGGTAACCTCTACCTTCTCGGCGTTGATTACGATAACGTAGTCGCCGCAGTCAACGTGTGGAGTGTAGATAGGCTTGTTCTTGCCTCTGAGAACGGAAGCAACTTCGGAAGCAAGTCTTCCGAGAGTCTTGCCCTCAGCGTCTACCACGTACCACTTGCGCTCAACTTCTGCCGGCTTAGCGATAAATGATTTCATTTCCTCTTTCCTTTCTACCTACTGGGATTGACGAAATGCCAATCTTTTTCGGTTCTGCCTACTGAAATCCGCGGGACAAAAGCTGCCGGGATTTTTTTCGGCATAACTAAATCTTATATTTAGCTTGCAGGTGCCGGACGGCTTTCCATCCTGCCTGCGTGCATATGCGCGTGCCAAAAGGCACAGTGCGTGAATATTATATATGAAAATCCCGGTGAATGCAAGAAAAACTGTGAGATTTCAACGTTTTTTTCATCATTTCCGCTTTTTCTCCGAAAGGCTCTTAATCTTCGGCAGAGCTTCAAGCACACACAATATGACTATTCCTATTACAACGCCCAAAACGTTCAGGGTCTCAAGGCTAAGAGCCTCTCTTCCCGTTCCCAAAGTGGTGGGCCCGTAGGCTATGGCCACAAACGAGCCTATGAGAAGTCCTATGATGAGATATACCACCTGGGTTCTGAAGTGCCTGAATGCGGCTCTTATGATTCTCACCGCTCCCGCCATGCCTATCACGATGCCGCAGGCCACACAGGCTATCCCCGGAAGAACTGCCAGGTTGCCTTTCGAAAGCTCCCTGAGTCCTGTAATTACCGGAAGGTACACGCCCATTATTAGAAGTATGGTGGAGCCTGATATTCCCGGAAGAACCATTGCCGTTATGGCAATCGCTCCTGAAATCACCAGATATATCATAAGCGACGGGGTGGTTTCCATGAGATTTACCTGACCGGCGTGCACATTTTGTCCCCTGAAAAGGGTAAGGGATATTACGACGGCGGCGCCCAAAGCAGTCCACAGGAGGTTGAGGTACCTTCCCTTGAGCCACTCCTTTTCAGACCTGATTATAAAAGGGATTGCCGCGGCCGTAAGGCCGATGAACACGGAGCTCATCATGTATATGTTCTTCTCAAAGAGTGCGGAAAGGGCGATGACCGAAAGTCCCATTCCTATTACCCAGCCCACGCCCAGGTTGCACAGATAGAGAAACGATTCCCTTTTAATTTTCATTCCGTCAGCAGACAGAAGTGTTCTGATGGAATTTATGAACTTTTCGTAAAAGCCCAGCACGTAGGCCACAGTTCCTCCGGAGACTCCCGGAACGCTGTCGGCGAGGGCCATGCAGAACCCGTGTATAGCATTTAAAAACATTACTTTCTACCGCCTTTGGCGCTGAGCCTTTCCCCTGCGCCCATTTTGTAAAAACGCTTAACGATGTATACAGCCAGTGCTCCCACTGCAATTCCAAGAGCTATGCCTCCCAGTACATCCGTCGGAAAGTGGACGTAGAGGTAAAGCCTTGAAAAGGCGATGAGGGCGCCAAGAACGCAGGCCGGAATCCACAGCTTTGAGCCGGAAAAGAACAGGGCCGATATTGCAGCAAAGGATGCCGCCGAGTGACCCGACGGAAAGGAGTAGTCGCCGGGCTTTTCGATGAGAAGCTCTATGGCCTCGATTATCTCGTAAGGCCTGGTCCTTGCGACCATGGGTTTCGTTATCATGTTACACGTGATGAGATCCAGAATCAGCGCCAGCGCCACGGCAAACCCCACAGGCCGCGTCTTCGGGATTATGATAAGCGCTATGGCCAGGGCTATCCATACAGCCCCGGCGTTGCCTAAGGTGGTGATGAATATCATTATCCTGTCCAGCACTTCCGAGTGGATGGTCTGAAGCCAGTCCAGTATTGCAAATTCTATCGACATTTTTTCTCCTGTTCTACTTTATCACGTCGTATCCGCACCCCGGGAAGTTAAGGTCGAACCTGCATATGCCCTTGTAGTCGCAGTACTGACACGGGGTGACCTTTTTCGACATTTTCGGGCGTATGTCTATTTTTCCGTCCAGCAGGTCTGCACAGAGGTTGTTCACCGTTCTCATGACCTGATTTCTCAACTCGTCGAACTCCTCTTCGCTTATGAGAAACTTCGCTCCCGCACCGGTAGATGCAGTCGCCGCAATCTCTCCGTCCTTCTTCCTCTTCAGCGGAACCACGTCCGAGGCCTCCAGGAAATCTCCCGCAATCCCGTCTATTACGGCAGGATCGTTTACCATGAGTCCGTTCATTCTGAAATGCTTTCTTATCTTATCCGCCAGCTTTTCGGCGCCGTCCTCGCCTTCCGTGACTTCCCTGCTTTCCCTCGGATCGTCTATTCTGAAATAGAACACTCCGGCAGGCCTTCTGTCCTTTCCCTTTCGGTCTCCCGCCGCCTCAAGGTACAGCATGAGCTGAAGCCTGTATCCCGCCGCGGCTTCATCTGTATCGAATACTTCCCTTCCGGTCTTGTAGTCGATTATCTTGACCCTGTCGTCCGGCAGAATGTCCACTCTGTCGATTTTGCCCTCTATGACTACGGTTCCGGCCGCGCAGTCCACGCGGATTTCCGGAAGCTTTCTTCCCGTTCCGAAGGCTTCCTCGTACATGCTTTCCTTTATCTTTCCCGCTCTCACCTGTTCCACGAGAATCCAGCATACGAGTGCGCAGGCGTCGATTACTCTGCCCGTCTTGTACTTCTCCTCGCCGGAAAAATCGAATACTCCTTCTCTGTATGTTGCCGCCGTCTTTCTCACTGCGGTCTCAACCAGTGTTCTGCACTGGTCCCGGGTGACCGTCTGCCACAAGTTCTCTTCGGTCAGTGTCTTTGACACTTCCATTATGCAGCTGTGGTAAAGGTCTCCTATCTCTCTTCCGGCTGTTTCGAATATGCGCCTCTCCTTCGGCCTGAGTCCGTATGCGACAAAATGCGAAAACGGGCACCTTCCGAACTTCTCTATTCTGGACGGGCTCAGAGACAGTGGCTTTCCGCCCCGGATTTCCGCCTTTGAGAAAAGGCTGTCCGCCTTCTCCCTTCCCAGAGGCTGCTGGCTGTTTGTAAAGGCCAGACCTTCTCTTATAAGTCTCATATCATCAGGGGAATGTCCGGCAAGCCAGCTGCTAACCTCTGACCAGACCGGGTCTATCTTTTCTCCCTTTTTCGCCTTCTGTAGTTCCTCCGTAAAGTGCCTGAGAGTGTTCACCCTGCCTCCGATGACTTCACGCCTGTCCTCCCTGTTCACTGCGTCGGGCAGAATTTCCGCATCCGGAAATATCCTTAATATGCTTTCTATAAGCTCTGAAGGCTTTATCTCTTTTCCCTCTTCATCCGCTTCAGAATAGCTTATGTAAAGATGTTTTTCAGGCTTTGACAGGTTTCTGTACATGGCAAGGGTTTCTTCCATGGCTCTCACTCCGTCGGTTTTGCAGAGATCCTTTCCCTCTCCCGAAAAGTATTCCAGCTCCTCCGCAGTGAAAAGTCCGTCTGCCTGAGGTGCCATGGGAATTATTCCTTCGTTTGCTCCCGTTATGAGCATGGCCTTTATCCTGCCCAGTCTGGTTCTCTGCATGGTTCCTATGATAACGTCGTCGGCAGACGCAGGGAGAACGCCTATCTCCATTCGTGAAAGTCCGGCTGTGAGGATTTCCAGTGTTTTCTCTCCGTCAAAGGGTTCATCCCCCATGAGTTCCGCCATCTGATCAAAGGCCGACATGAGCATGGACCAGCTCTGTGTCGTCTCCGCGGCTAAGTCAAATAGCCCTTCGCCGCTCTGAAGATCCGAAATTTCCTTTAACCTTTCTCCCGCTCCTCCTTCCGAAAGAAGCCTGTAACATCCTGCCAGAAAATCCCTGACGGTTTTCGCAGATTTAAACAGCTCCTCCATTGCAATAGCCGGAGCCACGGCCCTCTCCCTGAGATAGTTTATCATCTCAAGTCCGTCGTCGCCGTACTCCATCTGTCCCTTCACGAAAGGCTTCTTCCACATATTTCCACGGATTCTGTATTTTATGGAGTAGTTTTCTATCTCCTCGATTTCATCGTCGGTCATCTCGCTCAGTCCGGACTTATGTACAGCGATAAGATCCGGTGCAGAGAACTTTCCGGTTACCGTTTTCATGAGAGATGTGACGTAGGTTGCGAGAGGAGATGACATTATGCTTCTTTTCTCGTCGTCAAAGACTTCAATTCCGTACTCCTGAAACACCCTTCTGAGTATGGATTTCCGCTTCCCGCTGTCGTTGCAGATTACGGCTATATCCCTGTATCTGAGACCTTCCTCTCTTACCAGCTTCAGAACGAAAGACGCCGCCGATTCAGCTTCGTTATACAGATTCGCGCACCTTACGACCGTAAGTCCGTCGGAGTCCGCTCCCGTTTCCGGTGCGATGGAGTATAACGACCTTTCTATAGCCTTCATGGCTGAAACCTTTGGTGTTTCAATCACATCGCCTATTTCCGATAGACGATAACTTATCTCTCTTTCCTTTGCAGCATCCTCCAGCCTCTTTATTACGATTTTGCTTAAAGCAAACAGCTCATCGTATTCAGGGCTGTAATCACACGCCAGAACCACGTTCACATCTGCCACGTTTTCCATGAGGGCTCCGATGACCGAAAGGTTTCTCGGAGTGAAGCTGTCGAAACCGTAAACCCAGAACGTCGTCTCCTTTATTTCCGAAACTTCTCCTGCTGCCTTTGCATAGAGAGAAAGCCTGTCCTCGGAGTCGGTGTACTTGCCGTCTATGGCTTTTTCGTATTCCCCGAATATGAGGGAAAGGTCTTTTAGTTTGTCTTTTAATATATCGCTCTTTTGCGATTCGTCTTCACCCATAGCTTTAAGGGTATCAGAATCCACTCCGTACTGCTTCATTTCGGATATGAAGTCCGAGAGCATGTCTATAAACGACTCCCTGTCCTTCATGCCTCTGAATACGGTAAGCTCCTCATCCTTATCCGACACTATTTCTGACAGGAGCATGTACCTGCCGTAACGGTCGATAAACGTTCCTCTCCCCAGACCGGTCTTTTTCAGAAGTCTCTGGCCCAGCCTTGACAGGCTTAAAATCTCAACGTCCAGAAGGACATCCCGCTTCATGCAGCGGAAAGCCTGCCTTTCCGCCTCCAGAGTATACTGATCCGGAACGATGACCATGGTAAGGCCGCCGTCTCTTTCTATGGATTCATATATGAACTTTTCCCTGTCTCGGTTTTCCCGTCCGTACCATATGTTCAGCATGGCCTTCCTCCGGTTTCCTCTGCCTATGAGTTTCTGACTATATCGAGCAGGTCTTTGGCTTCCTCCAGATAGTATTCAGGTCCTTCCGGGCCATCTCTCTCCTCTTCGCTTACGGCGACAGCCCAGCTTACGAGAGCGGCTTTCACCCCGGCATTGTGGGCGCACCTTATATCGAACATGCTGTCGCCTACCATCAGGGCTTCCCCCGGCTCTATCCCGAGCTTTTCCAAAGCTTTGAGAACCGGCTCCGGATCGGGCTTGTGTTTATCCGTATCCTCGCAGCTTACGAGAGTGTCCACCAGATGGTCTATTCCGAAAGACTCCATTCCCTGGCAGGTGGTGTTTCTCATCCTCGACGTCACCACGGCTATGCGGTATCCTTCTTCTTTCAGCTTCTCCATGGTCTCCTTCACGCCGGGAAAGATTTCTATCATGTCGCTGAAGTGCTGAACCTGATAGCTTCTGTATATCCTTATGGATTCATCCACGTCAAAATCCGGGAACACCTTTGCCATGGTAACGGCGAGAGGCTCTCCGAAGCTCTTTACGATTTCCGCCTCGTCCCCCGGCGCGCCGTTTCTGGCCATGTAAGTATACTGCCAGGAATTGATGATTACCTGATTTGTGTTGGCTATGGTTCCGTCAAAATCGAAAATAACAGTATCTATCGCCATTTCTCCTCCTAAAGCTTCATCGTCAGGGAAACCTTCTGCTTGTCCCTGTCGATTCCCAGTATTTTGACCTTTACCGTGTCTCCCACGGCCACTACGTCCATAG
>CASFAX010000038.1 GCA_949292945.1 uncultured Bacillota bacterium
AGTAAGCATCCTCGTACTGAACCAGGCAAACGTTCTAAACAGAGTTGTAAGCATGTTCGGACGGAGAGGATTCAACATCGACTCCCTGACGGTGTCGGCTACCAACGATCCGACCCTTTCGAGGATAACCATAGTGTTCAGCGCCACCGAGCGATCCATGCAGCAGATTATAACCCAGACCGAAAAGCTGGAAGTTGTAAAGAGCATAATGATTATGAACAGGGAGAACAGCCTTTACAGGGAGCTTCTCCTGCTCAAGGTGAACGCCGACAAGGAGCAGCGCAGCGAGATAAAGGAGATTACCGATATCTACAGAGCCAAGATCGTGGATCTTTCAAAGGACAGCCTGATCATAGAGCTGACGGGAACTCCGGAGAAGCTAAACGGCTTCATGGACGTCATGGCGGACTACGATATAGCAGAGGTGTGCAGGACTGGAATAACCGGCCTTGAGACCAACACCAGACAAAGTGAATAGTTATAAACTAAAATAATCATATCAAAAAGGAGACGAGAAAAATGATCAAGAAGTATTACGACCAGGACTGCAATTTAGGATTACTTGACGGAAAGAAGATCGCAATCATAGGTTTCGGAAGCCAGGGCCATGCCCATGCAATGAACCTTAAGGACAGCGGTATGGACGTTGTAGTCGGTCTGAGACCGGGTTCCGCCCATGCAAAGAAGGCAGAGGCTGCAGGCATTCCTGTTATGGGAATTGAAGAAGCTGCAGAAGCCGGCGATGTAGTAATGATCCTTACTCCTGACGAACTTCAGGCAAAGATATATAAAGAGCAGATCGAAAAGCACATGAAGGAAGGCAACGTCCTCATGTTCGCTCACGGTTTCAACATTCACTTCCAGCAGATAATCCCTCAGAAGGACATCGACGTAATCATGGTTGCTCCTAAGGGACCTGGACACACCGTAAGAAGCCAGTACGTAGAAGGAAAGGGAGTTCCTTCCCTTATCGCCGTATATCAGGACGCTTCCGGAAAGGCAAAGGACTACGCCCTTGCATACGCTTCCGGTATCGGTGCAGGAAGAGCTGGAATTCTTGAGACCACCTTCAAGGAAGAAACCGAGACAGATCTCTTCGGTGAGCAGGCAGTTCTCTGCGGCGGCGTATGCGAGCTGATGAAGGCAGGATTTGATACTCTGGTAGAAGCAGGATACGAGCCTGAGATGGCATATTTCGAGTGCATCCACGAGATGAAGCTTATCGTAGACCTTATCAACAGCGGCGGATTCGAAATGATGAGATACTCCATCTCCAACACTGCTGAATACGGCGATTACAGAACCGGAAAGAGAATCATCACCGAAGATACCAGAAAGGAAATGAAGAAGGTTCTGGGTGAGATTCAGGACGGAACATTTGCAAGCGAATTCATTCAGGAATTCAACGCTGGCGGAAAGGCAAGATTCCTTGCTACAAGAGCTAAGGAAGCAAGCCATCCTCTCTGCAAGACCGGCAAGGAACTGAGAGAAATGATGAGCTGGCTGAAGAAATAGGAAATAGCGAGGTTATGATTATGGCAAGAAGAAGCGATAACGTAACCAAAGGTGTAGAAAAGGCTCCCATGAGAAGCCTTTTTTACGCTATGGGTTACACTAAGGAAGAGCTGGAAAGACCTCTCATAGGAGTGGTTTCGGCTCACAGTGAAATAGTACCGGGACACATACACCTGGATAAGGTAACAGACGCCGTAAAGGCAGGCGTTAGAATGGCAGGGGGAACCCCTATAATGATTCCTTCCATCGGCGTGTGCGACGGAATCGCCATGGGCCACATAGGCATGAAGTATTCCCTTGCAAGCCGCGAGCTCATAGCGGACAGCGTGGAGACCATGGCCAACGCTCACCAGCTTGACGGTCTCGTTCTGGTTCCAAACTGCGACAAGATAGTTCCGGGAATGCTCATGGGAGCTTTAAGACTTAACATACCTACCGTCGTATGCTCGGGAGGCCCTATGATGAGCGGACTGGTGGACGGCGTTGAGACGTCCCTTTCCAAGATGTTTGAAGCCGTAGGAGCGAGAAAGGCTAACATCATAGACGACGAGGGACTTCTGGAATATGAGCAGAACACATGTCCGGGATGCGGGTCCTGTTCCGGCATGTACACGGCAAACAGCATGAACTGTCTCTGCGAGGCTCTTGGAATCGCTCTCCCGGGCAACGGCACCGTTCCTGCCGTGCACAGCGGGAGAATAATGATAGCAAAGCATGCCGGAATGGCGATTATGGACCTGGTGGAAAAGGACATAAAGTCAAGAGACATAGTAAACGAGAAATCCATAAGAAACGCCCTTGCCTGCGATATGGCTCTAGGATGCTCGTCAAACAGCGTTCTCCATCTTCTCGCTATAGCTCACGAGGCAGGGGTGGAGCTGGATTTAAATCTTTTCAATGAGATGAGCGGAAAGACTCCTAACCTATGCCACCTGGCTCCGGCAGGAGGCACCCACATGCACGACCTGAACAACGCAGGAGGCGTTCAGGGTGTACTTGCCGAGCTTAACAAGCGGGGACTTATAGATACTTCCCTCATTACGGCAAACGGAAAGACCGTGGGAGAGAACATAGAGGGCAAGGGAAGCCTGAATCCTGAGGCTATGAGACCTGCTGAAAATCCGTACAGCTCCACAGGCGGCCTTGCAATTCTCTGGGGAAATATCGCAAGAGAAGGCTGCGTAGTTAAGAAGAGCGCAGTTGCAGAGGAAATGCTCACCCACAGCGGCCCTGCAAGGGTGTTCGACTGCGAGGAGGACGCCATAGATGCCATATATAACGGCAGAATAATAGACGGAGACGTAGTGGTAATAAGATACGAAGGACCGAAGGGCGGCCCGGGAATGAGAGAAATGCTGAACCCAACCAGCGCTCTGGCCGGAATGAAGCTGGATAAGACTGTTGCCCTCATAACAGACGGAAGGTTCAGCGGCGCCAGCCGCGGCGCTTCCATAGGCCACGTATGTCCTGAAGCTGCCAGCGGCGGTGAAATAGGACTTCTGAAGGAAGGCGACATCATCGACATCGACATTCCGAACTCAAAGGTAAACGCAAGGGTTACGGATGAAGAGTTTGCCGAGAGAAGAAAGACATACGTTACGAGGGAGCCTAACGTGAAGAGCGGATGGCTCTACAGATATTCCAAGATGGTGGCTCCGTCCTGCAAGGGCGCGGTTATGGAGGAATAGAATATGCTGACATTAAACGATTTTGAGAGAGCCACCGAAGTTGTGAGGAAGGTGGCAATAGAAACGCCTCTGACGTACAGCGACTACTTCAGCGAAACCACCGGCAACAAGGTCTACCTTAAGCCGGAGAACATGCAGAAGACAGGCGCGTACAAGATAAGAGGAGCATACTACAAAATCAGCACCCTTACCGACGAAGAGAGAGCAAAGGGACTGATTGCGGCATCTGCCGGAAACCACGCCCAGGGCGTTGCATATGCGGCGAAAGCCTACGGATGCAAAGCGGTAATCGTAATGCCTGCGACTACTCCTCTCATGAAGGTGAACCGCACCAAGAGCTACGGAGCTGAGGTAATCCTCAAAGGCGACGTGTACGATGAATCCGCGGCTTACGCTGCCAAGCTTGCAGAGGAAAAGGGATACACGTTCATTCCGCCTTTTGACGACCCTGACGTTGCGACGGGACAGGGAACCATAGCCATGGAAATAGTAAAGGAGCTTCCTCTGGTGGATTACATCCTCGTTCCCGTAGGGGGAGGCGGACTTGCCACCGGCGTGTCCACCCTTGCAAAGATGTTAAATCCGAAGATAAAGGTAATAGCTGTGGAACCTGCGGGAGCAGCCTGTCTGAAGGCATCCTTTGAGGCTGGAAAGCCCGTTACCCTTCCAACGGTGAACACCATAGCCGACGGTACGGCGGTAAAGACTCCGGGAAGCGTGATTTTTCCTTATCTTCAGAAGAACATCGACGACGTCATAACCGTAGAGGACGAGGAGCTCATCGTCGCTTACCTCGACATGGTGGAAAACCACAAGATGGTGGTGGAAAACTCCGGGCTTCTCACCGTTGCTGCATTAAAGCACCTTAAGGCAAAGGGGAAGAAAGTCGTCTCCATCTTAAGCGGCGGCAACATGGATATAATCACCATGTCCTCCGTAATACAGCACGGGCTTATCGCAAGAGACAGGATATTTACCATTTCCGTTCTCCTTCCAGATAAGCCGGGCGAGCTTGTAAAAGTTGCATCCCTCATAGCCGAGGAGCAGGGAAACGTGGTGCGCCTGGAACATAACCAGTTCGTAAGCATTAACCGCTCCGCAGCCGTAGAGCTTACCATTACCATCGAAGCTTTCGGAACGGAACATAAGAACAAGATCATAAACAGCCTGAAGAAGGCGGGATACGATCCGAGAATTGAAAACGTGATGATGTAAGTTAATCTGTTTGAAATTTAAGGCCGCATTGTATAATATAGATACAGTGCGGTCTTTGCGCGTGGTGCGCCAGTCGGCCCACGTTTCTGTCAGTAGAGGAGGAAGGGGAATATGAAAGAGGCCGGAAGCTCACCTTTATGGAACCTCATTCCGGAGGATGTGAGAAATTTAACGGAAATTTTAAATTCCGAAGGGTACGAAGCCTATGCCGTGGGAGGATGCGTAAGGGATGCTGTTCTCGGAAAGGAGCCGTCGGACTACGATATCGCCACATCGGCTCTTCCTGAAGATACCATGAGAATTCTCAAAGCAAAGGGAGTAAAGACGTTTGCAACGGGACTTAAGCACGGTACCGTTACGGCTCTTTCAGGCATCAGGCCTGTGGAAATTACCACGTACCGGGTGGACGGAGAGTACAGGGATAACAGGCATCCGGAAAACGTACGGTTTACCGCCAGCCTGAAAGAGGACATGGCAAGGAGGGACTTTACCGTAAATGCCATGGCTCTTGGAAGGGAAGGCATAAAGGACTACTTCGGCGGAATCAGCGACCTTGAGAAGGGAATAATAAGGGCCGTTGGGGATCAGGAAAAGCGATTTAAGGAAGACGGACTTCGCATTATGAGAGCGCTGCGGTTTTCATCGACCTACGGGTTTTCTCTCGACGAAGGGACTTCTGAGGCCGTCTTATCGTGCAGGAAGCTTCTTGAAAACATCAGCAGGGAGAGGATATATTCGGAGTTTACGAAGCTCATTTGCGGCAGAGGTGCAGGAGGTATTTTAAGAAAGTACCGGGAAGTGATTTTTGAGATAATACCGGAGCTCGAAATCTGCTCAGGTTTTGATCAGAGAAGCAGCTTTCACCTTTACGACGTCTACGAGCACATGGTGAGAGCCGTGGAAAACGTAAGGCCATATCCCGTTCTTCGCATGGCGGCCCTTTTTCACGACATAGGAAAGCCTGAATGTTTTGTCATGGGAGAAGACGGCGAAGGGCACTTCTACGGTCACGCTGAAAAAAGCGAAGAAACGGCGAGGAGAATTCTGAGGCGTCTTAAGGCTGACGGAGAGACGGTAAGGAAGGTTTCCCTTCTCGTGAAAAATCACCACAGGCAGGTGGAGGATATGGACAAAGCCGTAAGAAGGGCCCTGGCAAAGCTGGGCGAGGAGATGTTCTTTCCCCTTCTGGAGCTTAAACACGCAGACGGTATAGCTACGGGAAAACCTGCGGAGTCCGAGGGGAGGCACTGGGAGGCCGTAAAAAAACGGGCTGAAAAGATTCTGTCGGCAAAGGAGTGCATCTCAAAGGATAGACTTGCCGTAGGCGGCAGGGATTTGATGGCAGAGGGCATACCTGAGGGCAAAATTATGGGTCAGATCCTTCACGCCCTTTTTGAGGAAGTTCTGGACGGTGAACTGAAAAACGAGAGAGAAGAGCTTCTCGAAAGAGGGCTTATGCTGTATGATGAATACAAGAATTGCAGGACGGATTTACGGAAATAACTTACAGGACGAGGAGAAGAACATGAGAAAATATAGGAAAATCGACATGGAAAACTACGCGAGAATAGATCATTTCAGATACTTTTCAGGTTTTGCCATACCTTACGGAGGAATAACAGCGGACGTTGATATTACGGAGTTTATGGAAACCATAAAAGAAAAGAATCTGCCCTTTTTCCTGTCTTTTTTCTACTGCGTCGTAAGGGCTGCTAACGACGTGCCCGAGCTGAGGCAGAGAATTACGGGCGAAAACAGAGATGAAATAGTGGAGTACGAATACTGCGACGCAGGATACACGGTGGCGCTGCCTGATACTACGTACTGCTACTGTACTCTCGGGTGCGACAGGGATTTTGACGAGTTCCTTCCCTATGCGCAGGAAGAGCAGAGAAAAGCTGTGGAAAATCCAAGCATAGACGACGGCGATTACAGGCACGAGATGTTTTTCATCTCGTCAGTGCCCTGGGTTTCATATAACGACGTGTTTCAGCCAGTTCCCCAGCCTGCGGACAGCACGCCGAGGATAACGTGGGGAAAGTACAGAAAGGAAGGGGACAGATACGTAATTCCCGTTACGATTCTCTGCAATCACGCCCTGGTGGACGGCGTCCACATGGCAAAGTTCTTTGAAGGAATAGAAAGACATTTTCAGGATATAAAGTAAAAAAACAGAGGGTAGTGAGCTGAAACTCATTGCCCTCTTTTGCTGTCCTTTTTTGCTGCCTTTGCGCATGTATCTATTTTGAACTAAAGTCCCAGACCGAAGTTCTCCTTCACCCTCTTCATGGTCTTTTCGGCAATGGCGTTGGCGCGCTCTGCGCCGTCTTTCAGTATGGACTTAAGCTCGCCGGAATACCTTATTTCCTCGTAGCGCTCCTTTATAGGGGCCAGAGAGTCTACGGTAATTTCGACCAGATCCTTCTTAAAGTCGCCGTAACCCTTTCCTTCGTAGTCAGCTGCAATATCGTCTATGGATCTTCCCGAAAGAACGCTGTAGATGTTTAAAAGGTTGCTGATTCCCGGCTTGTTCTCAGGGTCGAACTTTATAACGCCGTCGGAATCGGTGGTCGCTCTCATGATGGACTTCTTAATTTTGGAAGGTTCGTCCAGTAGGGAAATTCTGCTGTGAATGTTATCGGCGGACTTGCTCATCTTCTGGGTAGGATCGTCCAGGGCCATGATTCTGGCGCCTTCCTTCATGTACCTGCCTTCAGGAACGACAAAAGTCTTCTTTCTGGTGTTGTTAACTCTGATGGCGAGGTCTCTCGTAAGCTCTATGTGCTGCTTCTGGTCGTTTCCTACGGGAACTATGTCGGTGTCGTAAAGGAGGATGTCTGCTGCCATGAGCACAGGGTATGTCAGAAGGCCTGCCGGAGCGGACTCCTTGTTATGGCTCTTGGCCTTGAACTGAGTCATTCTGAAAAGCTCGCCGGTGTTGGCGCAGCAGGTGAGAACCCACGAAAGCTCCACGTGGCCGGGAACGTCCGACTGAACGAAAACGATGGATTTTGACGGATCCACTCCCACAGCCATGTAAAGGGACGCTACATCGAGAATGTGTTCCTTGAGAGCCTTCGGATCCTGAGGAACGGTGATAGCGTGAAGGTCTACGATACAGTATATGCACTGGTGATCATCCTGAAGCTCAACGAACTGCTTGAGAGCTCCCAGATAATTCCCAAGGTGAATGTTGCCGGTAGGCTGAACGCCTGAAAAAACTCGTTTCATACCAAAATATAACCTCCGGATTAAAGTGTAGTGGTTTTTGATTAACAATTCTATTCTATATCGCTGGGGTTTCTTTGTCAAACAAAATGAGCTGAAACCGGCGGGCGGGTGAAAGCGGCGGGCGCGCCAGAAAGCTGTGGCGCGCAAAAAACATGCCGCGGAAAGTGTATGGTAAAAAGGAAACTAATTGTAAAAAAATCCCTTAATTTACAAAAATATATTGACAGATAGCCTGCCCGGGAGTATGATGATACCACAAAGGAAGTGGCAAATTATGTATAAAAATATAATATATGTTAGTCTATCCGATCCCGAGTTTCAGCGGGTATTTGCTGAAACCTTGGCCTCCGTAAGCAGAAACCTGGATGTAAGAACTATCGCGGAAGCGGAAGAGCTGCCTGAAAGTTCCAGGCTCAAAGTCTGCATCTGTGATGAGGTTACGGAGAAGAACTTCACGGCAAGTGGAGCATTGGATAATTCCTGCATTACGGTCAGACTGACATATGATCCAGATTCTGCCGAAGACGGTGACGGAAAAAATGTCATGTACGCCTATGAAGGCGCCAGGGAGACGGCCGGAAGGATATTT
Source organism: uncultured Bacillota bacterium (assembly GCA_949292945.1). Classification (GTDB taxonomy): domain Bacteria; phylum Bacillota; class Clostridia; order Peptostreptococcales; family Anaerovoracaceae; genus Avanaerovorax. Next base: position 8,239 of record CASFAX010000038.1, read on the forward strand.
TCCCTCATAAGCGAAAGAAGCGGTGAGGATGTCTCATTTTCTTCCGGAGAGGACAGGCCGGTGGTGGTATCCGTAATTTCATCTGAGGGCGGAACGGGAGCTACTGCGGTGGGAGCCGGCATAGCTGCCATGATTCCTGTCATGTACGGTGAAAAAGCGCTATACGTATCCTACGGCTCCTTTCCGGGCAATACAGCCTTTGTCCTCATGGGAAGGGAAGAAGGGAGAAATGGCCCGGGCGATATGGAAAAAGGAAGCCTTTCACGAATTCTTTACCACATCCATAGAGGTAAATCCTTTGACATAGACTCTTTCATATGGGAAAGCCGGGGATGGGGGATACTTAAGACAGGGCGGTTTAATTCGGGCTACAGAATGCTTACGCCGGAGGGAGCTGAGAAAATAGGGGCGGCAGCTGCCGGAGACTGGGGAGCAGGATACCTTCTCATAGATATAGGAAACAGAATCGATGAAAACAGCCTTAAAATCGTGAACATGTCCGACGTGATAGTAGATGTAGCCTCAGGAGACGGCATATTTGCCTCGGAGATAATGCCGGAAGACTTAGCAGCGCCGGAAGCCGAAGGTGGAAGGACGCGAAAGCTTATCAGGGTGAGAAACAGGTGGAGAGGAGACTGGGGCAGCGAGGATGACAGAACCTTATACATCTCGGAGGTTAAAGAGCTGGCAGAAGGAAGTCTCGATACCCGGTTCGGAACGGAGATAGGGCCTGCGGTGAGAGAAATAGTAGAAGGAAAGTGAGGGTATGGAAGGATTAAGAAAAGCGGAGGAGTCGGTAAGAAAGAGAATATTGGAAAGGGAAGGAATGACCGATGAAGATGTGAGAGAGGTGATAGAAGAAGAACTTTTCAGGCACATGCCGAATATGAGCCCCTGTGAATACGAAGCGGCAGAGGAAAGGATATTCGGCAGGATAAGGAGCAGGCTTGGATCCCTATACAGGCTTGCCGGAGATAGGGACATAAACGAGATAATGGTAAACGGCTTTGAGAACGTCTTTGTCGAGAAAAAGGGAGAGATGAGCCGGGTGGAAGATGTGTTTGAGTCAACGGCGGAGCTGGAGGACGTGATAAGAAATATAGCGGCAGAGGTGAGAAGGGAAATAAACGAGCTTAATCCCATATTGGACGCACGGCTTGCAGACGGATCCAGGGTGAACGCTGTGTATAAGAACATAGCCTTATCCGGCCCCGTTCTCACCATCAGAAAGTTCAGCAGAAACAAGATGACCATGAAGAGGCTGACGGAGCTTGGCTCCCTTACGGACGAATGCGCCGACATGCTGAAGATGCTGGTGGAAAGCGGGTACAATATCTTCGTCAGCGGAGGAACTTCCAGCGGCAAGACCACATTTCTCAACGCTCTCTCCGATTTCATCCCCGAGGAGAAGAGAGTCGTCATCATAGAGGACTCGGCGGAGCTTCAGCTTACAGGAGTGGAGAACCTGGTGCAGATGGAATGTCACAACGCCAATTCCTTAGGAAAAGGTCTCGTTTCCATGGATATGCTGATAAAGACAAGCCTGAGGATGAGGCCGGATTACATAATAATCGGAGAGGTGAGAGGGCAGGAGGTGGCCGATATGCTTCAGGCCTTAAACACAGGTCACTGCGGAATGTCCACAGGTCACGGCAACTCGGTAAGGGGAATGCTCAGAAGGCTTGAAGCGATGTACCTCATGTCAGGGCAGCTTCCGATGGAGGCTATAAGGGCGCAGATAGTGGAGGCTCTCGATATAATGGTTCACCTTGTCAGGACTTCAGACGGCAGGCGGCGGGTTATAGAGGTTCAGGAGATAGCAGGACTTGACGGCGAGGATTACGTTCTGAATCCGCTGTTTCTGCCCGGAGAGGATTTGGCGCTGAGGCGTACTGAAAACAGGATATGCAGGGACATAAAGCTGAAACTTAAGGGGTTTACGGCATGAAGAAGATCAAAATGCCGGAAAGGCAGGATTTCAGGTACCTGGCTATGCTGACGGCTCTGTCACTGGCGGCGGGGATAATTTTCTACAGGAGCCTCGTTCCTGCGGCAGCAGCTCTGCCTGTATACTTTGCCACCGTAGACAGATATGAAAAGTGGCTGAAAGAGAGGGAAAGGAGGGAAATAAGGAATCAGTTCAGGGACATGCTGTACAGCTTCTCGGCTTCCTTTTCTTCGGGAAGACATATGACGGAGGCCATGGAGGAAGCGGTAGAAGCTCTGAAAAGCATATATACGGGAAAGTGCGCGCTGGCGGAAAGACTGGAGTACATGCTGCGGCGAATAAGGGATACAGGTGACACAGATATATCCGTCTGGGAAGAATTTGCAGCAGAAAGTAAAGTCGCAGAGATAGAAGAGTTTACCCAGGTCTTTCGGGTGTGCAGGGATACGGGAGGGGATCTTATAAAAGCGGCGGACAGAGCGGCATCCATCATCACGGATAAGATAAACATAGAAAACGAGATAAGAGCGATGTCGGCTCAGAAGAAGACGGAAGGAAAGCTGATAACCGCAATGCCGGTCATACTCATATTATTCCTGTGGGCAGTGTCTCCCGAGTACATAGAGCCTCTCTATGAGACGGCGGCGGGAAGGGTGGTTATGACGGCGGTTCTCGGAATAATGCTGTTTTCCTACAGACTGGTGGAAAGGATTACTGACATTGAAGTTTAAATTTAATGCAGGGGCTTACCTTAGGAAAGAGAGAAAAAATATCCTCATAAGCCTCGGGGCGGCGCTGCTTATGTTTGCTCTCATATGCGTAAAGGATGGGCTGGAAAACGGCGTATATCTTACAGGCGATGAGGGAAATGTGGCCGCCATAGATATGAACGGCAGGGAAACTCTGTCCGCAAGCCTTAAAGTTACAGGATTTAAAGACGGGGTATCTCTTGAAAAGAACCCTGTGGTCTACATAGGAGGTGGGAAGGAAGAAGCTGGCAGAGAGAAAACAGAAAGCGGGGATGCAGATGCCAGAGATGAAATAGGAAGAGCTATAGACGATGCCGTCAGGAGCGTGGAAAACTCGGACGGAGACAGGATAGAGCTTCCGGAAGTCCTCGACGACGGCACTCTGCTTCTCTGGGAAAAGCCGGGAGGCAGTGAGAAATATCTTGCTTTCCTGGCGTTTCCCGCCATGTTGCTCTTCTTTTACAAGGGCGAAAGAGAAAAAAATCAGAAGGAGTTAAAGGCCAGAAAGGACAGCGTCATAAAGAGCCTGCCTTCGTTTAATTCTCAGATACTGCTCCTTTTGGGAAGCGGACTTATCTTTGAGGAAGCCTTTGCCAGAGTTGCAGCGGGATACGGCGACAAGGTCGGCAGAAATTACTTTGAAAACATGATCGTAGAGATGGGCAGAAAGAGCCGGGAGGCTAATATCTCGGCAGCCAGGGCCATGGACATGTATGCGGCGAAAATAGGAGTGAGGGAGTTTACCCGTATAAAGGAAATAATCGTGACAGCTCAGATAAAGGGAAACGACCTGTCTGAAAAGCTGGCAGACGAAGGTGAACTTCTGTGGAACAAGAGAAAAAAGACGGCAGAAGAGAGAGGCAGAATTGCTGAAACGAAGCTGTCCGTACCTCTTGCCCTCCTGCTCTTGGCTCTCATAGGTGTGACGGCGGCTCCGGCAATGATGCAGATGTGAAAAGCATAAGGATATTTGGAAAGGATGGGGAAAATGATTAGAAACAAAAAGGGCATGGAGTTTGTGCAGGTAGCCATACTCATAGCACTGGCGGTGGCTCTTGGCATAATATTCAGGACACAGATAACGGAATTCGTAAACAATACTTTCGCGGACTTAAACAGCTGATGATTATTAAACTCGGAAAAAGGGGAGATGAGATAGTGGAAGCGGCCATGGTTCTTCCCGTTATGATCCTGACAATTTTAAGCCTTATCATGCTGCTGATATACTTCTTCGCCCGGCTGGAAGCCCAGTGCGACGTACAGAGAGAACTCATAGAAAGGGTGCAGAGTGAGGAAAGCACCGGGCTTTATGAAACATATTCATCGGTAAGAAAAACCTCGTCAGACATGGGCGGGATAACCCGCGTACTTTTAACGTCGGAGTACGAAGAAGACATCACATCGGTAGATGAGGCGGGAATTATAAGGTTGGGTGAGCTGATTGAAGGCTGATAAACGGGGCTCTGTAGTGGTCTTCGCATGCGTGTTCTTCAGCGGACTGATGATACTTCTTACTGCGTTTATCCAGGCGTCAAAGGACAGGGCCGCAGTAGGCAGCGGGAGAGCCCTGGGGAACCTGTGGACCGATTCCATAATGGCAGAATACGATATAAACCTTTTGAACCGATACGGTCTGTTCGGCTTTTACGGCCTTTCTTCAGATGTGGAAGCAAAGCTCGATCACTATGCGGAATATTCCTTTGGAGAAAAAAATTACGTGGATTACGAAGGGTCTATAGCCAATCTTTCAGGTTATGCCCTTACGGACACGGAAATTTTCAGGGAGCAGGTAAGTAAAGCGGCCACGGCTTCCATGGCTGAAAGCTTCATAGCGCCTTCCGGGCAGGGAGGCGCTGTAAGCGAGGGAGAAGAGAAAAGGGGAAGCGGGACCTTGAGAAACGGAAAAGTGATAGATTACCTTCCTTCACGGGGAAACGACAGAGCGGTGACGGCTTCGGCCATAGTAGACTTAATAAGGGGAAAATCATCCATAGAGGACGTGCTGAAAAAAGGCGCGGACGGGTATCTTCAGAACAGATACATCGAAGTATACTTTAAGAACGGCGCCGATAACAAGGGACTTGGAGAGACGTTTTTTGAAAACGAGATGGAGTACATAATATGTGCAGATAAAAGCGATGAGGGAAACATGAACGGGGTGAGAAACAGGATTATAGGAGCGAGGGAAGTGCTCAACATGATATACCTGAATTCCGATCCCGAGAAAAACGCCGCCGTAACCGCAGCGGCAAATCTGATAGCGCCGGGGCCCGGAGCCATACTGGTAAAGCAGGGAATATTTGCGGCATGGGCTTTTGCCGAAAGCGTAAACGACTACAAGCTGCTCATGGCGGGACGAAAAGTTCCGGTAATGAAGGACGACCTGTCCTGGGCAATATCTCTTAAATCCATACTTGAAAACACCCAGTCAGGGATGATCGACACGGGAAATGAAAGGGGCGATACATATGAGGATTACCTTAACGTCATGATATTTGCCATGGACGAGGAGGTAAGACTTATGAGGATGATGGATCTCATCCAGATAAACATGAGGCTACTGTATTACGACGACTTTCTGCTGAAGACTTACAGCGGAGGACTTGACTGCACAATGACGGTTAACGGTGAAAAGATTGCGTATTCCAAGGGATACTGACGGCGACATCCGGAGAGCAGGTGAGCATATGATGAATTCAAGGAAAGGCGGCTATATCGTTGAAGCTGCGATAATTCTTCCCGTGTTTATTGTCGCTGTAATTCTCCTGATCTCAGTGGTACCCAGAGCTGCCAGATGCGAACGCCTGGTTTACACCATATGCGACGAAATGACGCAGGAAAACATACAGGCTCACTTCTTTAAAAGCTATATGAGATGCGAAAGCAATCTCTATGACGGAGCACAGAGAGCCCTTAAGGCAGATGACAGCTTTTCCGTAGACAGACTGAGGTACTGCTATACGGACAGGGTGAGAGGCGGCCTCAGAACCGTAAGCATAGACGATGTGATAACGGCTGATTTCACTGCGGCAATGACTTATGCGGATCCTCTCTCCATGGGAAACGACATAGAGTTTACCGGTAAACTGAAATGCAGACCTTATACGGGAACGGAGCAGAAGGAAGAGCCTATGAGCAGGGAGGAGATGGAGCGAAGCGAGGATTCAGATCCTGTATATATCTTTCCCAGCTGGGGAGAAAGGTATCACAAGAAAAGCTGCTCGGTGCTGAATCCCGCATGCGAAATGGCGGTTTTGTCCCAGGAAATAAAGAGAAAGTACGGGGCTTG
>CASFAX010000039.1 GCA_949292945.1 uncultured Bacillota bacterium
GTTTGCCCTCCCTTGTCGGAAGTCGAAACATCATAACTTATCAGTACCATCATCTCTGTCACCTACTTCTGCAAAAAAGGCGGATATTCATCAATATCTCCTCTGACATATTTTGCAAGCAAATTGCTCTGCACATAAGGAAGCAATCCTGCAGGTATTTTCTGTTTCAGCACAGGATGAACCATATCTTTTCGTTTTCTTTCCTGCCATCTGGTCAATACCTTCTTCCTGCCTGTATCGTTCAACCATACCGCTCCGGAAACCTGCTTTTCGAAATCATTTTCCCCTAATATCTGCAAATTAAACAGTGTTAATGTAAACCGTTCCGCAATGCACCTTGCCTCTTCCACCAAATCAGAAGCAAGAGATGTCCGCCCGCTTCTTAGAGAATGAAAAAATCCTATGTAACTGTCAAGTCCAACGGTTTCCAAAGCCGAAGCATATTCCGAAGTGGCTAGCGTGTATACGAACGAAAGCGCTGCATTTACAGGGTCAAGCGGCGGCCTTTTGCTCCTAAGTTCGAATGTAAAAGGAATATCCCTGTTTGTCAGCAGCTTATTAAAAACCGCGAAATAGTTCTGTGCGCAATTTCCTTCTATACCGACTACTTCTTCAATGCTTGATGCGTTGTAGACTTTGTATATTCCATCTGTAAGAACCGCTAAAGTGTTCTTTATTTCCTCGTCTTCTCTCAGGTCCGGATTGTCATGGAGAGTCCGTTTTATCACCTTGCGGGTATTACTTAACTTGGCCGCCATGGTGTTCTGCGTCAGTTGCAGACCATGCTCGCGAAATTTATCTATCTGCTGCACCCGCAGAAACACATTTCCCTTTGTCTCCCCGCAAACTTTTGCAAGGAACTTTCCCTGCGGTGAAATGAAGTTAATCGGAATAAGCTTTTTTACGCATTTGCCCATTAGTGCAGGAGAACACCCGACATAATTGAAACACACTATACTCTCAATGTTGTCAAACGGAACTCTGAGCACGGTTTCATTATCCAGCCTGCATACGAGATTTTCACCATCCAGTGCCAGATACATATTTTCGTTGGTAACATAAATCGTATTTAAAAGTCTTCTCATGTAATCGATTCTCCTTTTACATAAATGTATCGGCTATCAGTCGGAAGATGATATTTCAATGACTTTTTTACGTACATCATGTATTCTTCTTACTTTAGGCATACATAGATCTTTCATTGAACATCCGTTGCAGTTCTGGCTTCTGTCTATCTCGGGTATTACTCCACGTTCCACGTAATCACGCATTCGGACTAAAATGTCTTTCAGTCTGGCATCATAAATATCATATTTTTCACGCAAAGGGAGCTTTACCCGCCTTCTAACATCTCCGTAATACAGGACGGCATCACAATCACAACTGAAAATGCGATCTATACATACCTTCTGAGCAAAAACCTGCATAAGGTCATCTTCACGGTAGTCTGCATCTTTCGGCTTTGTCGGCTTATACTCCACAATGCAGAACCCATTATCCGATTCCTCCAGGCAGTCCACGACACCATACAGATTATATTCTTTCTCATCATTATATACTGGAACGGCAGCATATACCTTCCTGCCGTGTGCGTTATAATGATTCTCAGGATCATGCACCCTCTCATGCATAATATTTGCCTTGGTTACAAAATAGTTTTCCGCCCAGGCTCTATCTATCTCAATAAGTCCCCAACGGTGCGGGCAATACATGAAATGCTGTATATTCCTTATGGATATGGCATTTTCAGCTAATTCCTTGCTTATCATATCTTTTCTATGAGCTCAACGCCTTCCGGCATCTGTCTGTCTACTTCCACGGTATAATCCTTAAACGATCGAGGTGGTTCCAACGATTTCTGCTTTACGCTGATCTTATCAAACAAAATATGCGACGGGCAGTTGCCGAGAACGCAGTCATGTTTAAACACGTAGAGCTTTCTCATGCACATCTTTCCTCTGGCAGCGCTGTGGTCGTTTTCGAACATGTTGATTAACGCTTTCCAGAGCAGCTCCACATCTTCCTCGGAAAGTTTAGTAGTTTTCCGGGCAAGAGCCGCAGATACATATCCTTCAGCGCGGTAAAGACCATAAGGGATTATGCTCTTCTTGCCCATTTCGGTGCTTCCTGTCTCGGCGCGATCCTCAGTCGTTCTGGCCTGCCTCGTAATGGTGACATCCTCAATGAAAACAGGCGAGATGCTCTTTGCGAAATTAATCTGCACCGGGCCTCTTACTATACCGCACGGATTATCCCCGGTAGACATGACTGCACCAAACGTTCTCACATCGAAATAGTTGCGGCACATGAATTCACACGCCTTTTTTACATCCTCAGAATTTTTTCCTTTCTGTTTAGTTTTAAGACCCTCCTCAGTGTAAGCCTCTGCAAATTTAGCATTAAGCGATCTGTCAGGCTTTATCAAAACATTGTAACCCGGTTCGCCTTCCATCGTCAGCTCCACATAGTTTCTCACCTTTCGCTTAAGACACACGTCGGTTATGTAACCGTGCCCTGTCTCCGCATCGATTCTCGGAGCGTTGCCTGCGTCAGGATCTCCGTTCGGGTTGCCGTTTTCCACATCGAAGAGCATAACAAAATCGTATCTGTTGTTAATCATCATTTCTCTGTCCTCCTACTGTTCCTCTCTGTCTTCCTTTTTCCTGAAAAATTCCTGATTCTGCTGATAATAACCGATAATGAACTTTCCCTGATCTGCAAGCGGCAAGATAGACGGAAATTCATCTTCTAAATTGTCTATGATCTGCCCTATCAGCTTGTTGTAGAACACTTTGTTTCCTTCGCTGCTCAATTTTTTAAGGTGAGCCTGCGCCAAAGTCAGAAGCGTCGGAAAGACTGTTGCCGGCTTTGCCGCGGCGGACGAAAAGTACTTGTCCTTAATTGTAGCGTTTATATCGCCCAGGGCGTTTTTTTGCAGTCTTTCCAAAGTGGCAAAAAGCCTGCCGCACAGATACGCTTGATCCTTGTTTTCATAATCGAGTGCCAATTTCATTTCCTCCTTTTCGTTGCGGTTAAGATAGGCTTTTATCAGCCCCGCCCTTGCCTCGTTGACGTATTTATCCGTCTTCACCCTGCGAACGATAATTTCGAGCAGAGATACCGGAAACCTGATATCATACATTATCGCTTCGAAAAGCTTTGACAGCAAAGCCGGATTAATCTTCTCACTGCTGCTGTTCGGCGACACAAGTTCCTTTCTTATCCGGTAAAGCGGAAGCAGTTTTAGCGGTTTTGTCACCTGCGCGTCTACCTGAAAACGTGCAATGTTCAGCAAGATGTCTCCGTATCGCTTCCTCAAAATGAACTTGATCGAAATTCTGGATGAATTCGGTTTAAGCCCGACAATATAAAAATCCGTGTCAGGATCCAGGTCATCGAATTTTTTGTTAAGCTCCTTTTCCGTAATAGCCAGAGCGGTGCTCCTTTTTAGGATGTCTCTGATCATTTCCTCAGCATCAACCCCGCCATCTTCGTTCTGGTTACCCATGAGCATAGACATTATATTATCCTCGTAGCCTTCATTTTTGCTCATGGCCCAGAACACCACCGTCACATCATCTAGGGAAATTTTGTGTTTTCCGCCTTTAAGCAGATAGTTGAGAGCTTCCGTATATTTAATCATAACTTTTTCGGAAACATTGCTGTTGAACGACTGCTCATTTCCGTATGAGTTTTCAGAGGCATTGTTGAAACCTATGAGGACTCCACCTGTCGAAAGTCCGCCTGAAATGCCTTTTATCTTGCCGTGTATTCTCGCAATAGGGGCAGTTTCACCGGAAATTGCGCACTGCGCCATATATGCCCCCTCTTCTGCTTCATTTCTCTTTGCAATCTCCCCATTCCACCTTGCTTTAATTTGTGGCTCTTCATGAAGGAGTTTCTCCGGTTCACCTGACAGGAAAAAGACATATCCGGAGTTAGAGTAATTCTTTCCAAGATCTAAAAGGTATTGATTGCCCGTTTCCTGTTCAGGTGCCCATTTCTGGATGAATTTTCTATAAGCGTTTATAACCGGGAAGTCGAGTCCTTCAATAAAATTGAGGTTTTTTTCGACAAAATCCTCATGAGAATTACGGGCTTTATTAGTCCTGTCGTCCGGAGTGAATTCCCCGTCAGTAAAATTAAGACCAAAGATATATAGCGGCCTGTGCTCGATCACATTAGCATCGATCCCGGTTTTTTCCGTTCGCTTTGGCATTAACATATCTTTTGGAATCAGTTTCGGTTTCTTACCTCCGATTTCCACTTCCTCCTGACATGACACGATTTCATCTATATTCCCTTCTTCAGTAAGCGATATTTTGTATTTAATAGGTACCAGTGAATATCCCTCCGGAACTACATCTCCTCTTTCCTTCAGGATGTCGTAATAATCGCAAAGCCCCTTTATCAGCATTTCAATTCCTCCCTGTACTTTGCCACGTCTATCACTCCGCTTATCATGTGCGGCCTGTAATACAGCGTCGTCGCCTTGTCGGAAAACTGCGGATTGTCCCAGTCTCCATCTTTTGGGATTCCCCTGTCAGCAAAGTCGACTCTGTAGCTCATGTAACCGAGATCCGTATCGCCCATCGCTTTAACAGATGAACTTATGAGATCCATATCAAAGTCTTCAACGAGTTCAATCCTCCTGGCCGGAAATTCACTGCATCCAAGGCACGGACTACGGAACCACTGACCCTTTTCCAAACGTCGCCTTATAATATTGTAGTGCTTTTTTTCGCCATCATCTTCATTTTCACTTTTTAGGCCGGTCAGCTCAAAATGAAATTCTATGCCGTATTTGACGTTTTTAAGTACCATCGCTGCCCGCTGACTGCGCGATTCAGAAGTGTAAATAGCCGGATCGGTATTCTTTCCGTTCATCTGTCCTTTAACGGCGCTCAGCAAAACCTTGTCTTTAACTTCATTACGCCTGATATTGGCAAAGTCTATGGAATTAAAGACTATGATTTTATCTATCACGTACCTGATAGCCGGCTTCCAGTATATGCTTTTTAGCATACCCTCAAGGGCTCCCGGCGTGGGCACTTCGTAGCTCACCCTTTCAACCTTGAATTCCGGCCTGGTGAAACAGGCGTAATCTCCCTCTACAACTATCTTGAATCCATAGCTCATATCACCACTTCCTTTCACAGGATATAATCCTTTGGCTCAAACCCTATACCTTCGCTGTTATCGTAATAATCATCATTTGTCAGGCACCAGATTCCACTGCCGTAATCGTCCACGACTCCCTGTTCACGCAGCGTACTTAACTCGGACTGACTCACAGAACATGTATATTTCTGCAGTTTGCGGCCATTTACCATACCTGTACTCTTCAGCTGTTCAAGGAGTTTCCGGCTGTTGTCATCGCTCGCAACAAAAATGGAACAGGAGTTATCGTCTATGATCTTAAAATTCTCTGCATATTCTTTGAACGGTATCCCGTCTATCCGGGTGCAGAAATTACTCATGGCATATCTTTTAATGTCCTCCTGCTTAAGGAAGAACAGCCTGTCGTAATACTCCCTTATGCACTCAGGCGAATTGACATTAACGTATTTTTCCAGCAAACCTCTGGTAAGATTTCCGCGCTCATCGTCTGATATCCTTTTTGCATCGGAAAAATTAAAGATATATGTTACGGCATTTTCCCGTTTTCCTTCCCTGTTGCAGCGCCCGCCCGACTGAAGGATGCTGTCCAGTCCCGTCAGTTCTCTGAAGACCGTGAAAAAGTCCAGATCAACGCCTGCTTCAATCAGCGATGTCGATATGACAATGATTCTCTCGTCCTCAGGGATATCCGCAGAATCGCCATATTCATCTTCCAGATTCTTTAGTTCCTTTTTTATCCCGGCAATGATGCGGTTCCTGTCGACAGGAGTCATATATGTGGACAAATGATACTTCTTCCCGCTACACTTATGGAAAAGCTCCTTTGCTCTCTTTTTTCTATTTACTATTATCAGGCTGGCAGGCGATTTCCCGGCCCTGCTAATCAGTTCCTCATCAGGCAGTTCTCCAATAAACCGGAATTTGCACTTGTCGAATTTTCCAAAGACGGTCTTATCTGTTACTAATTCCTTAATATCGCTGTCTGGCAGAGCATATTGCCTGATCAGCCTGCCAAAGTCCGGCATTGTCGCCGTCAGAAATACGGCTTCGCTGTTAAGATATCTGGTCGTATAAGCGATGGCCTGCAGGCATGGCTGCAGAAACTTCTGCGGCATCATATGGGCTTCATCGAAAATGAGTATGCTGTCGGCAATGTTGTGCATTTTGCGCAGCTTGCCTCTCTTATTTGAATGCAGTGATTCAAAGAACTGCACTGCTGTCGTGATGATAAATGGCGCGTCCCAATTCTCAGCCGCCGTTTTCATTACGGTTTTATAATCTTCATCTTTGTCTTCTGCATCTTCATACGAAAACGATGACTGATGCCTCAGTATCTGCGCACATCCTCTGAACGTGGCCTCGAATTCAGCAGCAGTCTGATCTATGATACTGTTATAAGGTATCACATATATAATTCTCTTTTTATTTTCTCTGATGGCCTTTTCCAGCGCAAATTTAACGCTGCACAGAGTTTTTCCGCTTCCTGTCGGCATGTTCATCAGAAAGATATCTGCCGTTTCATCGACCTTATCGAACACCTGCTGCTGGAGTTTTTTTCTCGTCTTCTGCAGCTCGGTAATGCTTTTGAAAGAAGATAATCTCTCGTTGACTCTCTTCAGACACTCTGCAAAATCCGCCTGAGGCCGTTCTTCAATCATCGTTCCGCAAAACATACCTGTATCTATTGAATCGGCATCTACCAGGCAGGAAAAACAATACCTGGTTATAAAGGCAAACTTGTCTATTACCTGGTCTTTGTCACTGCAATCCCTTCCGATAAACTCGGCCAGCTTTCTTAAATCCGCCTCTGAAATTTCCGGCAGACTTATCTCATTCTTATATGCCTCGAAACTCTCAAACCGCCTGTTCATGCGGCTAAACATGGTTGACGGTTCACGCTCCGGAGCATCATTTCTATAGCCGGCATCAGGAAGTCCGGAGTGATGCCCGGTTACGCAGTACTCCATTATAAGGCTTGCCGGATTACCGTAATATTCAGAAGCTACAATGGCTCCGCAGGTGGAGTGCTCCACCCTGACGTTTTCACCGTCAATGCGGCGCTGGAAGTCGCACTGATACTTTCCTAAATCGTGTATACAGCCGCTGGCCCTGACAACTTTCTTCAACGGCTCTATGGCAAATGATTCGCTCAAGGCTGCCGTTGCCTCGCAATGCTCTTTCACCGTCTGTACCGCACCCGTGAATTCATTGATATGTGCTTTGTAAACACTAATTTCCTTCTTCATTTCGTTGCTTCCACTTTATCAGTTCTGAAATTTAATCGGGTTATTTTCCCCAATTAGGATATATTTACTTCAAATGTTTATTTGCGCACATTTTAGCATCATTTTCTTAAGATTTCAAGCAAAATTCTGATTTATCATTCATTATCTTCGAATATTCCGTCTGATAACAGAAAAAATCCCGGATTCGTCCGGGATTTAAAAAGTTCTATGATTTTATTAAGGTTTATGCGTTCTTTCCGCAGCACTTCTTATACTTAAGGCCGCTTCCGCAAGGGCACGGGTCATTTCTGCCCGGCTTCTTCTCTACGTGAACAGTCTTTGATTTCTTGTATTCCTTGTAGATTTCCTCGCGTCTTTCCGCCGTGAGAACCTTGTCCCACTCAGGAATCGACCAGAGATAGTCAGCGTCAGCCTTATGCATGTTGAAGTAGAGCTTCTCAAAGTCAATGTCAAGGCTTATTTCGCTGTCCTCGGTAATCTTCTTAAGATCAAGCTCCTCCTTAAGGCTGGTGTTGATGCCGTCGAGGAATCCCATGAATATGATCTTATTGCAGTCAAACTTCTCAACGAGATCAGAGAACTTCCCTTCCAGCTTTTTTTCGTGATCCGAAAGGATGTAAGTGTAGATTTTGGTTTCCGTCTCAGAATACTCCTTCCAGAATTCGTCGATGGTCGCCTTTGTCTGACCTTCCATAAGGTCAAGCCACTGGTTCAGTAAACTCATTTATATATCCTCCTGAAATATAATCAAAATCTGTATCGCCTGCCGGGCAAAATCTGCGTTGATGGCGGGCGCAAAGCTCATGCCGAAGCGCGTACCGCCTCTTATCCGCGGCAGTCCAACCTGCCCGTGCGCAACCGAGCATACGCGCGCAAAAGTCAGCACACCCGTAAGAACCGGCGAATGCGCGGCAACTAAAGGATCTTTGCGATTGCGATGATATCGCCTACTATAGCGCTTCCCGTCGGGAGAGCACCTGCACCCTTGCCGTAGAACATAACCTCGTCAACGGCGTTTCCCGTAACGTAGATGGCGTTAAACTCGTTGGACACTCCTGCCAGCGGATGGGAATTTTCAATTTCCATCGGCGCTACGCTGTACTCCAGCTTTCCGTCCTTTACGGCAGCCTTTGCTATGAGCTTTATTTTGCAGCCCTTCGCTTTTGCAGCCTCGATGTCAGCCATGGTGATGTGACTTATGCCCTTTGTCGGAATGTCGGAAGGCTTTACGTATTTGTCAAAGCAGAGAGCCATAAGTATGGAGAGCTTGTTGGCAACGTCGATACCTTCAACGTCGGCGGTCGGGTCTGCCTCTGCAAAGCCTTTAGCCTGTGCGTCCTTAAGAACCTCGTCGTAGTCAAGGCCCAAATCGGTCATCTTCGTAAGAATGTAGTTGGTGGTTCCGTTCAGGATTCCCATAACCTCGGTGAACTCGTTTCCGGAAAGGGCCTCCATTATAGCCGTAAGCGCCGGGATTCCGCCGCCTACGCAGGCCTCAAACCTGAATCCAACGCCGTTTTCCTCGGCAGTCTTTTTCAACTCGTCAAAATTAGCCGCAACAGCAGCCTTGTTCGGAGTCACGACTCCCTTGCCCGCCTTCATGGCTCTAAGCATAAAATCGGTGGAAGGCTGGATTCCACCCAGAGCCTCAACTACGATGTCGATCTCCTGGTCCGCAAAAATTTTTTCTGGATCATCGACGATCATATCTTCTGTCAGGCCTTTGGCAAGACACTTGTCCACAGCCTTGTCCAAAACCTTCGTGACTCTGATCTGTCTTCCTGTTCTCTTTTCTATAAGTTCGGCATTCATCTTCAGAATGTCATAAGTACCTCCGCCTACGGTTCCAAGGCCGAGGATAGCAACATTTACCGGTCTCATTAAAATTCCTCCTGCATGGGCACCCTGACGGTGCGCCGGGTTATCGTCAGTTTTTTTACATCAGACTTGATTATATACCAAAAAAGCGAATTTGTCTTTATAATTATTAACTTTTCTGTGAGCGGTAGGTGAGCACAAGTTTTCCACTCTCACAGCATAAAAGCATCCCGAATATGGCACATCGGCACAAACCTGGCATATTTTGCCTGAGTCTCTGATTCAGCCTTATGCCCAATCATCTACTATTTCATCGACCTTTTCACGAAGTACTTTTTCAAGTGCAGCGAATGCAGGCGTGAAGCTGTCACGTATAAGCAGAAGCATTTCATCAACTTCATCCTCATTATATATATGCACGGATGTGTTTCGTTTTTTCAGCATCGTAATCCATACAGCCGAATCATCCAGAAACCCCATCTTATAACCAATCTGCAATATTTCTCTTGGAGAGCCTGTATCGGCACTCTGTGCGCCATGTTCCCTTAAAACTGTCTGTAATGCCTTCCATGCAAGCTCAAAGGTCAGATTAAACTGACCGATAACGCCTGTTCTGTAGATCTCATCTTCATTTGCAAATTCAAAGTCTACTTTTTTTAATACGTTAAGGCAGTTTGAAAAATTATCAAGCTTTTTCATATAGTACTATCCCGTCCTTTTCTATTTCTTTCTTTAATTCATCAGAAATACCGCCGTCAAGCTCTACGGCGTCAATCGATAGAAGTGAGTGAATATTTTCTTTTATATCCCAATAAAACCCATTGAAATCTCCTCCTGACACTGCCAAATCTATATCGCTTCTTTCCGAATGATTGCCCCTTGCACGAGAACCAAAAAGTATTATTCTCTCGATGTTATGTTTACCTGCGACTCTTATAATATCATGAATTACTCTCTGTGGCACATTATATTTCATGCTCCATCACTCCTAAATTGATACTAATCTCTGTAGATATTTTTGCCGAACTCATAGGCCTTCCTAAGGTGTTCTGTCTTATCTATCTGAGGCCTTCCGTTGGTATCGCCGCAACCTCCGGTGAAAAGCATGCCCTTATCATTAAAGCCTATGTAGTTTATGAGGGCAAATTTATAATATGACACAACCTGCTCAAATGTCCAGAAATACAGAGGAGATGCGAAACTATGCAGTCTGCCTCCTTAATCTCAGGCACTATATCGTAAAACGCGTCTTTTTGCACGCAGGGCTTACCATACCTGCAGGCATTGCAGCCGAGACATCTCCTTACAAAGCTTTCCACAAGCTGAACCGTATTGCCCTTCGGTCTTCCTCCACCATGAATGATGAGTATGTTTTTCATGGTTTGGTTCCTTATGCCGTTACCTTTCTGTGTTAACTACATATACTGTACTCCTCGATGCACCTTCTTTTCTAAGCCAACAGTTTTCAACCATTTTGCCCAGAATCTCTCTCGCTCTACGTTGTTTTACGCCTAACAGCTCGACTGCTTGTGCAGTTGAAATAGAACCATTCTCCAGCGCATACTTGTGGATTTTTTGTTCTTGTTCGGTTATCGGCGGTTTCCCGGCGGTTTCCCGGCGGTTTAACGGCAGTTTAACGGCACTTTCAATGCTATCGGCACTGTGCTGAAGTGAATTAGTGCCGTCAATCTGCCTTCGATAGATATTGATACGCAAATCAATCTCACCGCCAATGAATTCCGGTTCTCGTAGACCAGCGGCTTTTACTTTGCCGATGATTCTCGGAATACCGCTTCCCCAATGCTCGATTATCGTAACATTCCATCAGGCATATAACATCCGTCACCTGATTGGACGGCCCGAATTCCTTCAGCCCGAAAGTGTTTGCCCAGAGCTCCCCGAGCTGCCAGTCCTCGTAATTGGCATAAAACTCTTCCCATGAATAGTGTTTCATACGTTCCTGTCTACTTCCTTATATACTCCGTCCCTCTGTCACCGCTGATTCTACTGATGCTCCCTAAGCATTAAATGGACACCTGATTAATATTTATCTCACCCTGATGGCAACACTTGCCTGTCCCTCCCTGGACCGCACTCAGCCTACACCCACCTCATGCTGTAATTTATGCTCTCAATGCTCTTTTGGATTTCTCTCTGGCGTTCGGCCCACTTTGTCATGCTCTCATATTCCGGGTGCGAAGGCTTTGATATAACGTACATGTAATGCTCGAATCCGCCTTCTCCACCCACGTCTTCCGGCGGCCGCTCGCCTTTTCTCTCCGTCAGAACCGGCGCATTGACGTTGCCCGTAAGTACCTTTTCCTTGACGATTTCATGCTCCCAAAAGTCTCCGAAGTCGTACACATACGCGCACCTGTCCGTCTTTTCGAACACGTCCTCCAGGGTAATCTCGGAGTCCGACACGACTCTGATTCCTTCGGCCCCGGCAAAATCGGCAAAGTCCGCAAAATCATCATCTGCACCGTTAACTATCCTGAGCTTTACCCCTGCCGAAAACTCGTATCCGTGATAATTGAACCAGCCGAAAACTTCCTGAATCACTTCGTGAAGCTGCCTGAAACTGAAGTGTGTCGGAACCTGCACCCTTCTCCATATGTCGTACTTGTCGAGGCAAAGTCTGATTTTAAGCTGGTACTTCTTTACGCTGATTATATCATTCCATTCTTCAGCGGGCATTCCCCTCATTTCGCAAAGACTCTTGAAGAACATCTCATTCGAAACATCTAAACAGTTGTCCGCATTTTTCGCCCTATAGACCAGGTTAGCTAATCTTCTGCTCAGTGCAGGCTGAAAAAGAGATTTTTCATCGAGTTCATCTCCGAAAGAAGGCAGGTATTCGCATATCCTGTTCATATACGAAACGGTGCTGCGGTCAGAAGTCTTTGCGAATAACACCTCTCCGCAGTTGTCAAGATACTCATCGATTATTTCCGTTCTGATGCATTCACGCTCAAGGGTTGCTCGAATTGCTTCCCGCACTCTGTCCCCCAGCCTTGCAAAATCCTTTACTTTTACGCCGTACAAAATTACGGGGTACAACGTCTTCCTGTTCACGCAGACCAGAGCTTTCTTCCTTCCTGCATTCATCAAGTTTACGTACCATGTGTAAAAACCTTTGTCAAAGCATTCGCACTCGGCTGCATCTGCGTAATCCGCCTTGTCTACGCTGAGCCTGTCCAGCACTTTTTTCGTACACTGAAGATACATGATTTTTCCTCCCCAAAACGCTAATCATCGTCGTCCTATATCTGCCTGTATTCTAACATTATATCCGTTGATAGTCCACACCGACAAAACTCGTACTTTTTAGCTCATACATCTTGGCTTGATGGGCCAGAGTGTTTCCGGCCGCGCTTTCGGCCCACACCACACCCCGCGCCTCATACTCACAGACTGATGATTCCCGTCGCCACGGCGTCTCTGAACGCTCCATCGTGCTCCACTAAGAGCATTGTAGGCGAAAATTCCCGGATGAGCCGCTCTATCTGCATTCTCGAGTAGATATCGATGTAGTTGAGCGGTTCGTCTCATATGTAAAGGTGGGCTCTTTCGCAGAGGCTTCTTGCGATGAGGACTTTCTTCTTCTGCCCTGCCGAGTAGTCTTCCATCTTCTTTTCAAACTGAACCCGGTCAAAGTCCATCTTTCTGAGTATGGTCATGAACAGGCTGACGTCGATTCCCCATTTCTTTGCAAAGTCGGGCAGATGACCTTTAAGTTCTCCGGCATGCTGGGGAACGTATGAGATGACGAGTCCCGATGCTTTCTCTATCTTTCCTCTGTGCTCTATGTCCTCTCCTGCAAGGAGCTTAAGAAGACTGCTCTTTCCGCTTCCGTTCTTTCCGTCAAGGAACAGTCTGTCTCCACGGCGTATTTCAAAGTTTACAGGACTGCAAACTTCGACGCCTCCGTAGGCGGGCGCTACGTCCGAGAATATGGCAAGGGTTTCCGAATGATGGGTCAGAGGGTGTATTTTAAGGTCTTCTGCCTTCTCAACGTTTTTAAGGAGGGCGGACTTTTCCTCCGCAACCTTTGTCCTGCGCGCCTCTATGGATTTCGACCGCTTCATCATCTTTGCGGACTTATGGCCAACGTAACCCTTATCGGCTGCTCCTCTCTTTGAAGCTTCCACTTTGTCGGACCATGTTCCGGTCCTTCCGGCTGCCTTCTTAAGCCTATCTATGTCCTTTTTAAGCCTTTCGTTTTCCGCCGCCTCAAAATTCTGCTGCCGGCTGAAGTTTTCGTACCACGATGAGAAACTTCCGCTCTGAACTTCTACGTTCATTCTGTTTATGGACAAAATGTGATCTACGCATCCGTCGAGAAACTGCCTGTCGTGGGAGACCAGTATGAAACCTTTTTTCCTGTTCAGGTAATCGGCAACCCTTTTTCTGGCCTCTCCGTCCAGATGATTTGTCGGTTCATCTATGAGGAGAAAATGGCCTTCATTGAGAAACAGAGCCGCCAGAAGAACTTTTGTCTGCTCACCGCCGGACAGGGTATCAAAAGGCCGCCAGAGCACCCCTTCGTCTACGTCCATCAGTGAAAGCTCTTTCATTATCTCCCATTCCTGAGCTGCCGGGCATACTTCACTCAGGACGTCTTCCGTAAAAAGGCTTCTATCTCTTACGGCGTACGGGAAGTAAACAAAGAGATGGAATTATCTTTTTTGTATTATTTCTAATACTTTATAGCCATTTTTGTTCCATTCCGATTACTCTTTAGCATTCTTCGGATGGAC
>CASFAX010000040.1 GCA_949292945.1 uncultured Bacillota bacterium
CAAATCATGAAGAAAAGAATTGCATTAACAATCGCCGGAAGCGACTCCGGCGGAGGCGCCGGTATCCAGGCAGACATTAAGACCATGACTGTAAACGGAGTTTTTGCCGCCAGCGCGGTAACAGCTCTCACTGCCCAGAACACCACCGGCGTAACAGGTATAATGGACTCCACACCGGAGTTTCTCGCAGCACAGATAGACGCTGTGTTCACGGATTTGAGACCGGACGCCGTTAAGATAGGCATGGTCTCGTCTGCGGCTCTCATTGAAACCATAGCGGACAGGCTGACAGAATACGGGGCTGACCACGTAGTGGTGGATCCCGTAATGGTTGCGACCAGCGGGGCAAGGCTGATTTCCGAAGAGGCCGTGGGGACGCTTAAGGAGAGGCTGCTGCCTTTGGCGGAGGTCATAACTCCCAATATCCCTGAGGCCGAAGTGCTTTCGGACATGGAGATTCACACTCCGGACGACATGACAAAGGCTGCGGAGCTCATCGGAGAAAAATACGGCTGCGCCGTTCTTGTAAAGGGCGGCCACGACCTTAACGACGCCAACGACCTTCTGTATAAGGACGGAGAGGCGGTATGGTTTAACGGCAGGAGGATAGACAATCCTAACACCCACGGAACCGGCTGCACCCTTTCAAGCGCCATAGCCGCAAACCTGGCAAAGGGTTTTGACCTTGAGGAGTCGGTGAGACGGGCCAAGGAATACATATCCGGTGCTCTTGCGGCAATGCTCGACCTGGGAGAGGGAAGAGGACCTATGGACCACGCTTTTGACGTGAAGGGAAAGTTTACGGAAGGAGCGTGCAGATAGTGGAAAGCAGAAAAACCACCGTTCTTGAAAACGGTATGATATGGTTCGGCGCGGGAGTTTCCATAGCGGAGATTCTCACGGGTACCTACTTTGCGTCCCTGGGATTTCAGAAGGGAATCCTCGCAATCGTCACAGGCCACATAATCGGCTGCATAATGATGTTCCTTGCCGGTCTTATCGGAGCGCGGACGGGAAAGAGTGCCATGGAGACCGTAAAGCTCAGCTTCGGGACTCAGGGAGGCAAGCTCTTTGCCATTCTCAACGTCCTTCAGTTGGTGGGCTGGACGGGAATAATGATATACGACGGAGGCCTTTCCGCAGACGGAATGCTGGGAATAAGCGCCAAAGTCTGGTGCGTCGTAATAGGACTTTTAGTCATGGCGTGGATAGCCTTCGGCGTTACCAGACTTGACAAGCTGAACTTTGCAGCTATGGCCCTCCTGTTCATCCTGACCGTAGTGCTGTGCGTGGTCATATTCGGACACTCATCTCAATCGGGAGTTATGGCGGATGATTCCATGAGCTTCGGCGCGGCGGTAGAGCTTGCCGTTGCCATGCCTCTTTCATGGCTTCCCGTTATAAGCGACTACACCAGAGAGGCGGAAAAGCCTGTGAGAGCAACGGCTGTAAGCGTAGTCACATACGGTCTCGTAAGCTGCTGGATGTACGTTATCGGAATGGGCGCCGCAATCCTGACCGGGGAAAGCGACATCGCATCAATAATGGTAAAGGCAGGTCTGGGCGCTGCAGGCCTTCTCATAATTGTGTTCTCTACGGTTACGACCACCTTCCTTGACGCATTTTCCGCAGGCGTATCCGCGGAATCCGTATTCGGCGGCCTGAAGGGAAAGTACATGGGAATAGCCGCCGCAGCTATAGGAACGGTGGCCGCAGTCATTTTTCCTATGGACGACATAACGGACTTTCTATATCTCATAGGTTCGGTGTTTGCGCCTATGATTGCCATTCAGATTACGGATCAGTTTATCTTAGGCGGACGCCAGACAAAGGGCAATTTCGACTGGCCGGCTCTCATCGTGTGGGTAATAGGCTTTGCAGCCTACAGATACCTTATGGGCGTGGACATTCCTGTGGGAAATACCCTGCCTGACATGGTGATAACGGTGATCATCGGCCTGATCGTAAGAAAAATTGTCCCTGAAAAGAAGTAAGGACTCTTGACCAGAACAAAGATTGCGCATACAATAGTTGTATAGACAACTATTTGAAAGGCGGCGCAGACTTTGTTAAGAAGAATCTTTTCCTATTCGGGAAAATATAAGAAGTATTTCGTATTAGCGGCTCTGTGTATAACGGCAGAGTCGCTTTTTGAGCTTTTAATTCCGCTAATAATGGCAGACATTGTGGACGTAGGTGTTGCAAATGCAGACAAAGCCTATATCTTCAGCAGAGGAGGATTTATGATCTTCTGCGCCTTTCTGGCCCTTTTGCTGGGCATAGGAAGCGCCAGGTTTGCAGCCATTGCGGGACAGGGCCTTGGAGCGAACCTGAGGGAGGCCGAATACGCCAAGCTTCAGGAGTTTTCCTTTGCGAATATCGACCATTTTCAGATTTCATCCCTCGTTACCAGAATGACCGGTGACGTCACCAACATACAGAACAGCATTTCAAGCGGAATGAGACCTGCGTGCCGTGGGCCCGTCATGCTGGTTGCCGCAACGGGCGTGGCTTTTTCCATCAACGGAAAGCTGGCGGTAGTCTTTCTCATCGCTCTGCCCGTGCTGGCTTTGTGCCTGGGAACCATAATCGTAAAGGTAAGACCTCTCTACGGAAGGATGCAGGAAGCCGTAGACCTTGTAAACCGGATAATTCAGGAGAACCTGACGGCGGTAAGAGTGGTGAAGGCGTACGTCAGGGGGAAGTACGAGATAGGCAAATTCGGCGAGGTGAACTCAAATCTCCAGACCCAGTCGGAGCGGGCGTTTCGCCTTGCAACCACCAACATGGCCTGCATGCAGTTCGTAATGTACGCCACCATAATAAGCATACTCTGGTTCGGCGGCGGCATGATAAGAGTGGGAACCATGCAGGTGGGGGAGCTTACCGGATTTTTAAGCTACGTGCTTCAGATTCTGAACTCCCTTATGATGATTTCAAACATCTTCCTCATGCTTACAAGGTCGCTGGCTTCGGCAAAGCGTATCGCGGATGTTCTGGACGAGAAGATAGACATAACCGAGGAAATGGCTGAGGACATCGAGGTGAAAAGAGGGGAGATCGAGTTTTCCCACGTATTCTTCAAGTATAAAAAAGAAGCGAAGGAGTACGTTCTTTCCGATATAAACCTTCACATATATCCGGGCCAGACGGTGGGCATAGTGGGCCAGACAGGTTCCGCAAAGACGACCCTGGTTCAGCTTATCCCGAGGCTTTACGACGTCACGGAGGGCGAAGTGCTCATAGACGGCCGTCCCGTTAACAGGTACCCGCTGAAAAACCTGAGGGATTCCATATCCATGGTGCTTCAGAACAATACCCTGTTTTCGGGCAGCCTCAGGGACAACCTCCTCTGGGGCGACAAAAACGCAACGGAAGAAGAAATTGAAGAGGCCTGCCGCATTGCGGGAGCGGACGAGTTCATAGACAGGCTGCCTGAAGGTTTTGATACGGAAATGGGCCAGGGCGGCGTAAACGTGTCGGGAGGACAGAAGCAGAGAATCTGCATCGCAAGAGCCATTTTGAAGAAGCCGAAGGTGCTGATTTTGGACGACTCCACCAGCGCGGTGGACACGGCGACGGAAGCCAGGATAAGGGAACAGCTTGCTGAAAAGCTTCCGGGAATGACTAAGATAATAATCGCCCAGAGGATTTCTTCTGTAAGGCATGCGGACAAAATCATAGTGCTGGAGGAGGGTAAAATAATGGGAAGCGGCACCCACGAGGAACTGCTTGCCGGAAACGTAATCTACCGCGAAATATACGAATCTCAGAAGGAAGGAGCTGAACTGTAATGGCAAAGTATACCGGCTATAAGAGGGCAAAGGACACGGGAAAGGCCATGAAAAAGCTCCTCGGATACATGGGGCTTCACAAGTGGCTCCTTCTCGTAGTTGCCATTCTCGTAATCATAAGCACGGGAGCAAACGTGACAGGTACGTATCTATTAAAACCCGTAATCAACGACTACATTCTGCCGGGAGACGTGAAGGGCCTTATCTTCGCCCTTTGCGCCATGGGGATTATGTATTTTGCGGGAGCCCTTTCCACCTTCGGCTACAACAGGCTCATGGTAAAGACTTCCCAGAAGGTGGTGGGGGATATAAGGCAGGACCTCTTTTCTCACGCCCAGACCCTCCCTCTTAAATACTTTGATTCCCACACTCACGGCGACCTGATGAGCAGGTTCACAAACGACGTTGACACCATTCAGGAGGCTTTAAACAGCAGCTTCACCATGGTGATTCAGAGCTCTCTCACCCTTGCGGGCACCGTCGTAATGCTGTTCGTGCTCAACGTGAAGATGGCCTTTATCGTTCTGGCCTTCCTCATCGTCATGTTCTGGTTCATAAAGTGGAACGGCAAGAGGAGCAAGGCGTATTTTGACAGGCAACAGGAGGCTCTTGGAGACATAAACGGTTTCACTGAGGAGATGGTTGCCGGCCAGAAGGTGGAGAAGATCTTCAACCACGAGGAAGAGGACATGAAGGTGTTCAGAAAGAAGAACGAGACTCTCCGGGTGGCCGCGACAAAGGCTTTAGCCTATTCGTCGATGATGATCCCGAGCATAGTAACCCTTTCCTATGGCTGTTACGCCGTTTCCACCTGCGTGGGAGGAATGTTCGTCATTGCAGGACTTTTGGACCTGGGAACCCTTGCGGCGTACCTGGTATACGTCCGCCAGAGCGCAATGCCTCTTAATCAGTTTACCCAGCAGGTCAACTTCATGCTTTCAGCTCTTGCGGGAGCAGAGCGAATCTTTGAGATGATGGAAGAGGAGCCTGAACCGGACAGCGGGGAAGTCCGCCTAGTTCGTACGACAAAAGGTGCAGACGGCGAGCTTTCCGAGATTCCCGAAGGCGAAGAACCTGATGAGAAGGCGGACTACGCATGGAAGAGTCCTGACGGAAGGCTTACCCCTCTGAGGGGAGACGTCCGCTTTGATAACGTGGTGTTCGGATACACCCCGGGCAAAACCGTTTTGTCCGGCATAAGCCTCTACGCAAAGCCGGGGCAGAAAATCGCCTTTGTCGGATCCACCGGCGCAGGAAAGACGACCATAATCAACCTGATAAACAGATTTTACGAAATCCAGGGCGGCCGCATTCTGTATGACGGAATAGACGTGAGGGACATAAGGAAAAACGACCTGAGGCGCTCCATGGCCATGGTAATTCAGGACACCCACCTTTTCACCGGAACCATAGCCGACAACATAAGATACGGCAAGCTGGGAGCCACAGCCGAAGAAGTCAGAGAGGCCGCGATTCTGGCAAACGCCGATTCATTTATCAGGAGGCTGCCTGACGGGTACGACACCATGGTGGAAAGCGACGGAGCCAACCTTTCCCAGGGACAAAGACAGCTCCTCGCCATAGCAAGAGCCGCCGTATCAAAGCCGCCCGTTCTCATTCTGGACGAAGCCACATCATCCATAGACACGAGAACAGAGAGAATCATAGAAAAGGGAATGGACGCCATAATGGAAGGAAGAACCGTGTTCGTCATCGCCCACAGGCTTTCAACAGTGCGAAACGCCAAAGCCATAATGGTTCTGGAAAAAGGCCGCATCATAGAAAGAGGCGACCACGATGAGCTTCTTGCACAAAAAGGCAGATACTATCAGCTGTACACGGGAATGACCGAGCTGGAGTAGGAAGAGGATTGGAAAACAGTTAGCAGTGGGGAAGCGACCCGGGCCGGGAAATCAGTCAGGAGGTTGTAAATGCAAATCAGACAGCAAGCTATAACCGGAAATTAGTCAGGAGGCAGTAGCCGGAAACCTAAGGCGGGAGATATCGTATGAAGATAAAGGCAGAGTTTGAAAAACAGAAGATAAGGAGAGCCTTTTTAGAAATAGAGCAGCTGAAGAGAGTGCGGATTCAGGAGTTACTTCTGAGCCTGGGACTGACGCCGGGACAGGGACAGGCCAGAACTCTCATGGCACTTTTAAGACTTGAAAGCGCCTCCCAGAGAGAGCTGGCCGAAGAATGTCTGTTAGACACGACCACCATGTCGAGAACGCTGGACCGGCTTCAGAACATGGAACTGGTGGAAAGACAGAGAAATCCCATGTCGCGGCGCACCTTCAGGGTAAGCCTTACAGAGGAAGGAAAGAAGCTCGCGGAAAAGGTGACGAAGGAGTTCTCCCGAATCGATGAGACTATCTGCATGAATTTCTCCGACGACGAACTTGAAAGGCTGCTCTCGCAGCTGGAAAGAGTGAGAGAGAATTTAAGGTGATTGATAATTTAAAAGGGCAATCGACAAGGTGCCTTAGAGTTACAGGAAAAAAAGAGCTGGTCATTGGCTGGTGCGAGCTTATACGATTCAGCTGTGAGTTCAAACATTTTCATAAGATATCTGGTTTAAGTTGAGTGTTTTTCTACATTTCATCGATGAACTTCCGACTTGGTAGAAAAAAACTTGAGAATTATAGCTTATCTGATACGCGGCGAGCCGAAAAAGTAAACCGGAATTAAGATATCGCTGTAAGTGATAGAATTTCATTCAACCGAATTGCTGATTTGCTCAAAGAAAGTTTAACTGCCGTCTTAACTATTGTAGTCCACACGACTCAACAAAAAATCCCCGTGGTGGACACGGGGACTCGTTGACAAAATGTTTGCTGGACGCTTGGCCGGTAAGTCAGCCTGACGGCTCGCCGGTTTGCCAGCTTGCCAGCTTGCCAGTTTGTCTTGTATGTTGATATATTTTATCACTTCTTTATCGGTGGTAGTTTTTCCGGGATGCCCAGTTTCTTTCGAAGGTTTTTGTAGGAGTTGGTAACGCTTTCTATGAATTTGACCTCCTCCTGACTGAAATCCACCATCGGCTCTATGACGTCTTCGGCAATTTTCGCAACATGTTCATCCAGCTCAACGCCAGTGTACGCGCCTGCTATCAGGTAATCGCACGACACCTCGAGAACTTGGCTTATCTTGTAAAGATTGTCGAGCGCAATGCCCTTGTTTCCATATTCCACTTCTGCAATGAACTTTGGAGAAAGGTCGGTGGCAAAGGCAAGATCCTCCCTGGTCATGCTGAGCAGTTCGCGCTGACTTCTTATGCGCCTTCCCATGTGAATGTGATTAAGTTCCTTAAGTTCAGGTTTAATGTAGAGCTTTGCTGCCATTTATACCGGCCTCCTTTCGTGCGTATCACGAATATAGTTTAAACCGATATAAAATGGTTAAAAATGAACTAGCGGAAGGAAGTACTAGTACTGAAGGGAGAAAAAATTACTTTTGGGAGCGGTAATGCGTCTGGAAAGGCTCAAGGCTTCTATTAATGTATAATCTTCATGGGATTATCTCGTATTTTGCGTTTTATCGCAAATCCCCTGATTTATGCAATTTTGCAATGTCGGTTTCATCGTAAAACGCGCGGGGAAAGCCGTCTTTGCGCTAACCCTCACGTTACATGAAGAATATGCTCATCGTAAAAACACCAGTTCCCGGCGATTTACCTATAAAATCGTTATAGCAAAACCTGACGAAGCAGCGCTTTTGCGATGAACGGACAATTATCCCTTAAACCAGAATTTATTATCTATGAGATGCTTTGGTGATACAATAAATAATGTATTTATATCTAGAATTAAAGTCAAGGAATCTGTAAATCTTAAATACGAATTGTGTAATAATCAGAAATGGAAATTTTTCTGCCAACAGTAAGCCATGATGAAGTTCGTTTCAATGCCATTTAGACGTTATACGGAGTATGGTTCTATACGCCATACGATTGACAAAAACCGCAAATTTGCTATAATGTACTTAATAAGACAGCCGGTAAGGTGCCACGTCCACCCGCTCCGGTGTGTTATAGCTAAAAAGCCGTCACAGCTTCCGAGGCAGGACGGCTATTTTAATGCTCATGAAGGGGATTTTTCTATTGCTACGGCTCTAGAGCGACCTTTTCTGTTCTTCAAGGGAAATAATCGACAAAAGGAATAAAATCGCCGTAAGGTGTTATTAGAGCTTCAGAAAGGTGCATACAACTCTTCGCCTGGTGTTATTCATAACCGTGAAACATATCAAATTTTCAAGGCGTTAAAATATCAAAGGATAATGAAAAGAACCGCCAGTTATTGACGGTTCTGAAAATGTATTGGTGCGCCATGAGGGACTCGAACCCCCAACCTACTGATTTATACAAAACAGTCTTAAAACGTTGAAATACCAATGTTTAATAAATATGCAGAGGTGATTTTAACCCAATTTTAACCCAAAAGTTTTTAAAGGCTGATTTTTAATCCCTCTATAGCTGCCGTCTTATCTGCCGTATCCACATTGATATAATACTTACTTGTAACGTTTGTGTCAGCATGTCCCAAAAGAGCCGCTACAGTCTGAATCGGCACGCCTGACTTAGCAAGTTGAGTGCCGAACGTATGTCTATAGACGTGGTGTCTCCTGTGCGTAATTCCGAGTCGCTTATATAATCTCTCACACGCATGATCTACGTTGTGCCTCTCATACAGTTTTCCGGTTTTAGTAGTAAACACGTAGTCCGTCCTATATCCGTTTTTTAACATCTCTTCAATGTGCCACGCTTTATGGTCTTGTATCTCTTGTATTACTTCTCTCTTTAGCGGTATGCTCCTAACGGATGATTCAGTCTTAAGCGCAACTATTTCCCCATCATACACCTGATTATTTATCATGAGCATATTATCCACAATATCGCTATACTTGAGCGCAAGCAACTCACTTATACGGCAACCTGTACACGCTGACAATACTAAAAACAAGTGCAGTCGATGCCCTTTGGAGCCGCTCAATATTGTTTTCAGTTCTTCATCCGTCCACGTCTCTATTTTACCGTCCTCTACAGCGTTGCCATTCCTCTTTACAACTTTAGGAAGCACTATGCTCCCGGTTATATCTCTGCATATAGTTTCCTTCTCAAGGTATTCGTAAAAGTGCTTTATTAGCTTGTGTATAGCCTTTACAGTAGACGGAGCACACTCAAGGGAGTTATACATGGTCTGTAAGTCTATACTCTTGATATCGCTTAACAGCTGTCCGGCAAAATTAGACGCCCTTACATTGGCATTATATGCGTCAACGTATAGCTTTTTTGTAGAAGCTTTATAGCGGGAATCCTTTTCAAACACTTCTCTGATGAATCTGTCCATCATCTCCCCAAAGTGCAGAGGCTTGTTTGAAAGTCCCTTATTCACGTTATCCATATAGGCGTTGTACTTTGCTTCAGCCTCGCTTTTTGTCCTGCCATAAAACTGTTTATAGTCCGGCACCCATACGCCTTTACTGTTTAACTTCATTCCGACTTTATGCTTGACTCTTTTATATCGGTTTCCATTAATTGTTACGTTCGTCTTAGTTGCCATTTTAGAACCCCCTATTTACTCGGGAAAGCGGCGGTAGCTCGATAAAAAAGAGTACAAGTGCCGTTAAAGGTATAAAGATATGCCTTGAAAAATAAAATCCGTCAAATCGCTTATCTGGAGCTCACAGACGCAAAGGGAATATAAAACGCCCTCGCCACTCTTCATTGACACGGGAAAGATGTAATATTACACTATAGGTGCAGAGGGTAGCCCACGTATTTGCAGAGGGACGTTTATCCCATATATTCAGCTGTTTCTATACGCCATACGATTGACAAAAATCAAGAATTTGCTATAATGTACTTAATAAGACAGCCGGTAAGGTGCCACATCCACCCGCTCCGGTGTGTTTTGGTCAAAAAGCCGTCACAGCTTCCAGGGCAGGACGGCTATTTTTTATGGATAACGAGCGCCAATGTTGCGACAGCACAAAGCATAATCACAAATTGGAATAAATCGCTGTATGTAACCATAGGCGCCACCCCCTTCCGGTAATACGGAACGGGCGGCAAGCTGTCCTCCCGGCTGCCTAACTAAATACACTGTTTAATATAATGTCTCTTCAGACGGTTTTACTACGCCATGAAGAGGGTTATTCATTGATAACATTATATTAGAGAACTTAATTCTCAGACTTATAGCGCTTAGACAAAATATAATCTTTGTAATCGTTTATCTGTTTTAATTCATCGTCACTCCAATCATCCGAATCTTCAACCTGCAGTTTTTCAATCAGAAAAATAGATAAATCCTCTATATAGTCAAAATACTGCAATACTTTGTCGAACTCTTCACCGCTAAAGTACCAAAAATTATCACTGAAATAGAATCCACCATCGCAGGCTGATTCACGTATCTTATAAATAACCGTTCTAATACAATCCTCGAAGTTTTCATCTTTTAGTGATTCAATTAAACTTATGGCATCTTGAGAAACAAGTTCTGATTGGAGAGTATTTCCCAATTCAAGCAGAGCCGTTACGGGGATTTTTAAAGCATTAGCGATTTTATAAATCGTGCCTATTTTAGGCGCTCTACTACTATTTTCGTAATTAGCAACCATTTGCTGTGATATATACAAACGACTGGCAAGCTCTTTTTGTGTTAATCCTGCTTTTTTCCGGTAGAACCTTATTCGGTCACCTATGGTATTACAGTCCTTTAAGTCTTTTGACACGAAAATCACCTCAGATTGAGAATAACATAAAAGTAACAATAATACAACAAAAACTTGTTATCGGTATTGAAACAATATTTTAGTTGTGGTATAATCTAAATACAATTAAAATATTGTAATTAGGAGGTTGTTATGAAACTCGACAAAAACAAGTTGGAATTGGCGAGAGCCAAAAAGTGTATGACAGTTAAGGCTCTTGCAAATGCGGCAAAAGTATCATGTACACCCATTGTCAACTGTGAACATGTTAATGCTGTTACAGCCGGAAAAATCGCAAAAGCGTTAGGTGTACCCGTTGAAGAGCTCTTAGCTGAAGAGGTGAAGTAAATGGCAATGAAGAAAACCTCTGCACTTAGAGGAAATCTGAAGAGGCGTACCAGGGCGCAGGCAATACGGGCAAAATGCCTGGACTGCTGCTGCGACTATGCCTCAGAAGTGCGGGAATGTCATATTAAAGAATGTCCCCTCTGGATATATCGTATGAGTTTTGAAGTAGACTATAACGGCAGCAAAGTAAGCCCACGGGGATAATCCTCTTCACAGAATCGTCTATTTAGTCAATTTTACAGAGTAGGCTCGATATTTTGAGGGATAACCCTCTGCAAAGGTATAAGTAATCATTAACACATTTAAAGGCGTCAAGACAGACGCAGAATCAAGCCAAAGGAGCGGGAGGTGTAAAGCATGGCTGATATTATTAAACTTAGAACGATAGATCAGGCGTACAAGGATATAAAGACGCTTGACCCGGAGAGTTGCATAAGCAAGCATTTTATTAGAGAACTGATTATAGGCGGGGAAATCCCATTTATCACGGTTCACTCTAAGAGGCTTATAAACCTCGATGACCTTATGACATACATACGGGATAATATGCTGAGCATGAAAGAACGACAGCAAGGAGCATTATAATGTCACGGAGAGGTATAGCCTATGGGTAAAAAAGCAACACCGCCACGCCCGTGGCAAACAGGACAACCTCATAAGCATTTTCATCGATTATATGAGGACTTGACAGAATCCGAAGCATTCAAGACGCTCAGCCCACAGGCTATTACTATATATGTAATAATAGCGTCTCAATATAAGGAGCGTTTTACAGATGATAAGTATGGTAAAGACTGTGTTATGTGCCCGTATTCGAGGTTTAAAAATATAACCACAAATACGAGCCAGATAAAAAAATATCTGAAAGAGCTTGAAGATCACGGGTTCATAGAAATACATAAGCAAGGGGGTCTGTATCGTGGCGCTAATGTATATAGGCTATGTAGTAATTGGATGTCGTGGCGTCCTAAAAAATAGCAACAGTATACATCTGTGTATATAGACTATATACATTGGTGTATATAGCAAAAGGCAAAAAACCCCATTTTCGCTCATACTATATACACTGGTGTATATAAAAAGACCGAAAAAAGCTCCTCGCTATATACACTGGTGTATCACATTATATATATACCATACACCCCGGTCTAATTATACTCTCACATAATCATTTACAGGAGGTTTGCAATGAAAATTTCAATCACATGCACACAACAACAATTTGCGGTCGTAATGTCACGGTGTTTTAACTCGAAAGTTTTCGAGTGTCGCCACTGCTTATTCTTAGGTTTATGTGGTGGGGACGATTATCTGAATACCGTCGCCAATATAACCGTGTTGAACGAAGAAACTCAATCAGATGTAGCTATCGAGGAGGAGAACAGAAAATGAGCACAAGCAAATCAAAGCCTATAACTACCTTCTGCCAAATACGCCGTAAAGTAAGTGAGCACCACAACAAGCTCGGCGTAACTTCAGCAGAGTACAAAGTTTTCACAGGCAAAAGTCGAAGTGATGCGGAAGCAAAATACAATGCCTATATGGAAGAGGAGACAGAACAATGAGACGGGAAACAAAAGAATATTTTAAAGGTCTGGAAAGGCTTAATCTCACGGATACATACAGAGAACTAATAAAGCTTGACGGCAATACCCTCTTTTATACCTGGAAAGAATGGCAGGAAAAAGAAAAGCCGAAACTTAAAAATGAGAGTGTGGCTGCTGTATGTAACAGTTTATTAGCAAAAGCCTTTGACAGTGTTATCGGTAGAGAAGCCGCTTACACGGCAAGGACTGAAAAAGAAAAAGCCGTTTAACAGATTATATGTCAAACAGCTTTAACCTGGTTACAGATATAACCTTACGTAGCAGTTTGAGTTTACTATTTGTAATCAAGGTTTGTCAAGACACTGTAAGCCTCTTCATATACAGCTGACGGGCGTACCTCTCCCCTGCCCCTGCCGGTGCAGAGGTTCAGCCTTCACTGTGAATATTTTCTCATGAAAATGCAGAGGCTAATATGAATTTAAGCGGTACAAATACCCTCAGAAAAGCGTTATTCACAGGAAAATTTTTTTGGAGCAGTTGGCAAAATAGAAAGGAGCAAAAACATGGCAAATAGAAATATTGACAGCCTTTACAGCGATTACAAAAATATATTTTTAGTAGGAGAAGAGCGAAAACGCCGTGCACAGTTTACATGCGGCGACTTTTATAGCGTTAGGAACGTAGCCCAAGAAAGGCTCGGTAAAGATGATTTATACGGCTGCATCCAGGTCGCTTTATACACCGGCGTAATGGTGGGATACAACGTGCGCAAAGCTGAAGAGAAACAGAGGAGTAAATAACCATGAATCAGACTGAATACATAAAAGGCATCAAATCCGAAATTTTAAAACTGGATTCGTTAAATACAGAATTGGAAAATCTAACCTCAATGTGTGCAGCTTTTGAAGCAGCTTTCAGAAACGGCGGCTTTTCTGCAGACACTTATTCAAGAGGGTTTACCTTATTCTTTGAGCTGCTATGCAATTTCAATTCCGAACACGCCGCACTTTCCTCATACATGTGTGATACATATTTGCAGGAAGATCCTTCTGAAGTTTAAGTATACAATGCCTGACAAAAGGCGTATAATATGGCTATGAAGAGGAGGTAACGAAAATGAGTAAAGCGCTCGATGTGGCAAAGCTGCTTATAAGCATAGCAACCTTAATAGCTTCACTTATAGCCCTGAAGGAAGTAATGAAACAATGACACTAAAAGAATTGAGAGAACGAACAGGGCTATCACAGTCTAAGTTCTGCAAGGCTACAGGTATACCACTAAGGACACTGCAAGCATACGAGCAGGGGAGACGGAGCATATACAACACAGACATTAATACCCTGTTACGTATATGCCATGTAGTAGGCTGTGACCTGGAGGAGTTCATCACAGACGAAACCTGCAGAGAGTACTACAGGGA
>CASFAX010000041.1 GCA_949292945.1 uncultured Bacillota bacterium
CGAGCATGGCGGCTTTTTCTTACCTGATATATTTCGAATTTGTTATATTTGAAAAAGGGGGCACGCAGGGGGCACGCTTTTATCCCGAAATATCTCGAAATAAACACGTATAATTTCCAGCTTATGTAAATGAACTAAAAATAATAAAAACCTTTGAACGTTGAAAAACCAACGATTTCAAAGGCTTTAAACTTGGTGGACCCGAAGGGGTTCGAACCCTCGGCCTCTGCGTTGCGAACGCAGCGCTCTCCCAGCTGAGCTACGAGCCCGCACCATCGGCTCCGGAGAGCGAACCTCGGGAGCCGATAAATGTTAAATTTTAAGTGATTATCTGGAAAACAAGTATATGATACATCTAAAATACGGTTTTATCAAGCTTTTCGAACTTATTCAACACAGGTTTTATCAGGTTCAGCATTTTTTCGATGCCGCCTTCAACATCGCTTTCAATATTAAGGGGCATGATAGGGTCGTGAAGGGATTTGCGGATGAGCAGCCAGCCGGCAAGTTCAGGGTTGCTGAACTCAAGGCGGATTCCCTCATAGTTGGGGTCTGCCACTGTGCAGATGTCCATATTTTTTCCTTCTTCTTCAAAGGCTGCGAGCACTTTGTCGGCGTAAGATGAAAAGTCCTCAGCCAGAATAGGAAACCTTATTTCCCTGGATTCGGCGGGTTCCACCATATCGCTTATAAGCGATGAAATTCCCTTGCCCTCTCTGTGAAGGAGAGCAGCTTTTATAACTATTTTCGTTGCCAGGTATGCACCGTCGTCGAGGAAGAAGTTTTCCTCATATGCCGCGTGCCCTGACGTTTCTATTGCAAGGCGTGCATCGATGCCTTCCTCTCTCAGCTCGATGGCCTTGTTTATGACGTTTCGGTATCCTCTCTTAAAGCGAAGGTGGTTAAGGTTAAGAGAATCCTCCAGAAAGCTTTTCAGATGACCGCTGGTTATGCTGTCGGTGACGACGGTGGTTCCGGCCAACGGATTTTCAATGAGCGCTGCGGCCAGAGCAACGATTTTGTTTCTGTTTATTTCGTTACCGTTTTCATCTACGGCTGAGGCTCTGTCGACATCAGTATCGAAGATTATACCCAGGTCTGATCCGGCCTCCTTCACGCGGCTGCATATGGATGCCATGGCGTCCTTGTCCTCAGGATTTGGAGCGTGGTTAGGAAATTCTCCGTCAGGCTCAAGGAACTGAGATGACGAAACGTCTGCGCCTAAAGGCTCCAGAACTTCACGGGCGTAAAATCCTCCTGCGCCGTTTCCCGCGTCTACCGTGATTTTAAGTCCAGACAGAGGTTTATCGTAATTAAACGATGCGTCTCTCGGACATTCACTCTCCGGGCATACACCATCCGGATATTTGTTCTTCCTATGGGAGCTTTCGCCGTTTTGACGGCCCTCGTCAGAACCGCCTTTTGCAATACCTGCGGCGACACCGTCTTTTATGAGTTTTCTCAGGTGGGTGCAGTAAAGTTCCATGAGATTTGAATCCTCAATGTTTCCCGGATTTACAGGCATGAGACGGCCCAGGATTGAGTCGGATTCAGCAAAAGTGATGATGTCCGTAATGTCGCCTTTGTTAAGGCCGCCGTCGGCGTCGAAGAATTTAAAACCGTTACGCTCTTTTGGCAGGTGGCTCGCCGTAATCATCACCGCTCCGTCGCATCCGCATTCGGGAAAGACAGTGGACATGAACATGGCAGGCGTCGAAGCAAGTCCCGCTCTTAAAACCGTGACGCCATATGGAATGAGGGCGTAAGCAAAAGCTGCCTCAAGCTCCGGCCCTGTAATTCTTGAATCCCTTCCTATTGAAACGGTGATTTCCGACGGGTGTTTGCCGGTTTTGCCCGAAAGCCAGAAGAGAAAGCCTTTTGCAAGGCGTGCGGCGGCGATGTCGCCTAAGTTTACAGGGTTTCCTCCGGGAACTTCCATGGCCGTTCCCCTTATGTCGCTGCCGTTTTGCAGCGCGCCGAAATTATATTCAATCATGAAAAATCTCCTCGTCAATTAAAATCTCTCGAAAATATCCGCAACATAATTATATTTTAACAGCCATGCGTTGGCAAGGGATTTACTTATGTGATATACTGACTGTGTGACCGGCATCATCAGAAAGGCGGGTATTGATGGGGAAAAAACGGGAAACGAAGAAATCGGGCGTTCTGCGCGGCCTAATCACGTTGATTCTGCTGTGCGTCGTCGCATTTTGCATATACAAAATAGTAACGATAACAGGCGAGTACAGGGAAGGAACTGAGGCTTACGAAAAGCTTGCCGAAATCGGAGAAGTGGTTAACGGGCCGGAAGAGGGGTTTGGTATCGACTTTGGTGCGCTGAAGGAAGAAAACGAAGACGTCATAGCGTGGCTTTTTTCGGAGGGCACGGTGATAAACTATCCGGTGATGCAGGGTGAGGATAATTCGTACTATCTTTACCGCCTTGCGGACAGAACGTGGAATTCCAAAGGCAGCCTATTCGTCGATTATCGCATTGAGAACCCTTTCGTCGATTTTAACACTGTCATCTATGGCCACAGGATGAACGACGGATCCATGTTTAAGAGCCTGCTGGAATACAGAGACGATGAGGATTACTACGAAAACCACAAGGTCATGGCTTTGGCGACACCTGAAGCATCCTATGGCCTTGAGATTTTCGGTGCCGCCACTATTCCGGCGGACAGCGCGATGTACAAATTCGGCTTTGATTCCGACGGGGAAAAGGCCGCATACATAGACTGGATAAGAAAGCATAATGAAATTCCGTCAGACGGCGGCGCGGAAGTGGAAGTTTCGCCTTCCGACAAAATCGTCATGCTCAGTACTTGCACCTACGAGTTTGACGAAGCGAGGCTGGCGGTCTGGGGGAAACTGGTGGAGAAAACCCGGGAGGGCTGAAATGAAAAAGGAAGTAGTTGTCATAGTGGATCTCGGACACGAGGATTGCGGACTCATTAAAGATGACGTGGAAAGCTTTGGCGCAAAAGCAGCAGTCTGCGAGCACGACATCACCGAAGAAGGGCTTGAAGAGCTGGTGGCGGAATTTGGCGAAATAAAGGGCTTTATCCTTAACGGAGGGCCGCACAAAAACGTAAACGGATTCCGCCCTGAAGCCAGCGAAGCCATATATGAAATGAACCTTCCCATGTATTCGGTGGACCACGCCAGCTACACCGGAATAGACATGTTTTCCTGGCCCGCAGACGAAGCGGTGCGCAGGCAGAAAATACGGGAGTTCCTGGCCGATAACTGTGGGATGGAGATAAGATTTTAATTGGGTGGGGGATTCACTCAAACGCCACCCAAACTAACCAATAAACCACCCAATCAAACCACGCTCTCCCATCACACAGCCTCTTGCAGTGCATAGCGGTTGAGCGTATAATTTAACCGCAACTTCTTTACGAAAGGACGAATGAAAATGTTTCACGAAATGACTATAGCAGGTCTGAAAAGACAGCTTCCTATCTGCAAGGTTTCGGACGACCTATATATTGCAGGCTTTGTCATGTTCAGCGACGTTGAGATTACAAAGGCCGCAGCGTCTGAGCTTTTGGCGAAAGCGCCTGAGTTCGATATAATTCTTACGGCGGAATCGAAGGGAATTCCACTGGCATACGAAATGGCGCGCCAGGTGGGAACCGACGACTATATCGTAGCGAGAAAAGGCCCGAAGGTTTACATGCAGGACATAATTACCGTTGAGGTTAACTCCATAACCACAAAGGGAACCCAGATTCTGTGCCTCGGAAAGAAGGAAGCCGACAAGATGAAGGGAAAGCGCATACTCGTAGTCGATGACGTTATCAGCACCGGCGAGTCTCTTGCCGCCCTTGAGGCTTTAAATGAAGCGGTAGGCGGAAACATCGTCGGAAAGATGGCGGTTCTGGCCGAAGGCGAGGCGGCCGACAGAGACGACATCATATTCCTGGAAAAGCTTCCGGTTTTCAACGCAGATGGGACGGTTAAAGAGTAGGAATAAATCTGCTGTTAAGGCACGCTTTGACAAAAAACGTTTCTGAGCGGAAAAAGGTCAAGGTGAAGTTCTACGAATAAATACAGATGATGCAAAAAGGTCAAGGGATATCATCTCTTCAGGGATGAATCTCTTGACCTTTTATAGTTCGCAAAGTAGATTTGTCAAATTCTGCCTTGACGAAATTGAGAAAACACGGCAAATTCGTCAAACTGCCGAAGTTCGTCTGGCAGCCTCGCTCTGCGTCAGTCATGTTTCATTCCGGCATTACTCCGGCCGCACTGATACTTCGCCCGTAGTAATGGTTTTAATCTCCCGCATGTGGGGGCCTTCCATGTATTCCACTACAAGGCCTCCGTCCCGGTCGATGTCTATGGCCCGGGCGAGAATGCCGCGCCCGTCACCGATATTGCAGATGCGGATGTTCTTTCCCAGTATGAAGCATGTTCGCCTGTATTCGGTGAGAAATTTTCTGTCGGTGAAGGACTGAAGCAGGGTCATAAGCTCGTTTATGATTTCCGTGGCAAGGGCGCTTCGGGAAAAGGCCATTGGATCGTCTGATATGGGGCCTGCGATTTCCGACACATCTTCCGGGAAGCTGCCTGGAAAGCAGTTGACTCCTATTCCGATGATGAGCTTATCTATCTGTCCCGATTCAAAGCTGGTCTGGGCTTCCGTAAGTATGCCGCAGATTTTTCTGCCTTCAAGGAAAAGGTCGTTAACCCATTTTATACGGGGTCTTTTTCCTGCGGTTTTCTCTATGGCGCGGCAGACTGCCACTG
This sequence comes from uncultured Bacillota bacterium, assembly GCA_949292945.1. Lineage (GTDB taxonomy): Bacteria > Bacillota > Clostridia > Peptostreptococcales > Anaerovoracaceae > Avanaerovorax. The sequence goes on from CASFAX010000041.1 coordinate 4,765, forward strand.
CTGCGGCCATGGTGACAAAGAGCGATTTGTTCAGATCAAAATCGGGTTTTATGCATACAGACATATAAAGGCCTGTGCCGGAAGGGGATGAAAAGCTTCGCCCCAGTCTGCCCCTGCCTCTGGTCTGTGAATCTGCGATCACGATTTCAGCAGAGTCTTCCGGAGTCAGATCCTTTGCCAGGTCGTTGGTGGATGTTACGGATTCAAAGACGTGGAGCCTGCATGGCACGCAGAGGCCGGCGGATATGGACGCCTCAGTAAGAAGGTCTGCCTTTTCTCTGAGGCTGTAGCCGAGACCGGTACGGCTGTATATGGCGTAGCCGTCTTTTCGCAGCGCGGAGGCGGCTTTGTTTACAGCGGCTCTTGATATATTCAGCATGTCAGCTGCTTTCTGGCCCGAAATGTATTTGCCCGTATTTTCGCTGAGAAGAGCCAGAAGCTGAGATTTTGTCGACATTGTAGAAATTCTCCCCTTTTTTACAAAAACTTCACACACCGATTATACCATATATATGCCCCTAAAACCTTTATTTTTGTACCCTTTTATGATAAAATTATCAGGTATGCAAACTTGCGGAAAGGGGTCCGCGGGGAAGAAGGAGGAATATTTACCGGTATGGACAGTTACAGTATATTGCCGTCGGTGGTAGCGATCATAATTTTGCTCGTGTTTTCCGCATATTTTTCGGCCACGGAGACGGCGTTCACATCTCTTAACCGCATCAGAATGAAGAACAAGGCCGACGATGGAGACGAACGTGCCAGAAAAGTTCTGGAGCTTGAGAAGAACTACGACAGCCTGCTGTCGACCATACTGATCGGAAACAACCTTGTAAACATAGCGAACACCGCCATAGCCACAGTGCTGTTCGTGGAGCTGTTCGGGTCTTACGGAGCCACCATATCGACGGTGGTGACCACGATTTTCGTCCTCATATTCGGAGAAATATCGCCTAAGAGCGTTGCCAAGGAACACGCTGAAGGCTTTGCCCTTTTCTCGGCGCCTATAATAAACTTCATCAGGATAATACTGACGCCGGTTAACTGGCTTTTCGCTCAGTGGAAGAAGCTCCTTTCAAAGATCTTCGGAGCAGGAAACAGCGACGGCATAACGGAAGACGAGCTTATGACCATAGTGGAGGAGTCTGAAGCCAGCGGCGGAATAAGCAGCGAGCAGGCAAGCCTCATAGAAAACGCCATAACTTTCAGTTCTCTGGATGCCTGGGACGTGCTGACGCCGAGAGTTGACATGGAGGCCATATCCCTGGACACGCCTCACGAGGAAATAGCGGAGATCTTCATAAGCACCGGATATTCCAGACTTCCCGTTCACGACGACGATCTGGACAACATCCTGGGAATACTTACGTATAAGGACTTTCACAACTACGTCGAGGGTAAGGGGAAGGATATTGCAGACTACATAAAGCCGGTAATCTACGTGGCAGGCTCCATGAAGGCGGCCGATATACTGAAGCGGCTTCAGAGCACGAAGTGCCGCATGGCTGTAATAGTGGACGAATACGGCGGAACGGCCGGCATAGTCACGGTGGAGGACATCGTGGAAGAGCTGGTTGGAGAAATTTACGACGACGGCGACGTCGTTATACTGAATCAGGACATCATACCTCTTCAGGACGGAAGCTACCGGGTAAGAGCCGGAGCCAACATAGACAAGCTTTTAGACTACTTTGACGAAGAGGACGATATAGATGCGACGACGGTTAACGGCTGGGTGGTTCTTCAGCTGGACAGGCTTCCTAAGGTGGGAGACGTCTTCGAGTACAGGCTGGGAGACAGGATATTCCGCGGCAGGGTGACAAAGGCCGACGACCGCAAGGCGACGGAGATAAACCTGCGTGTCATCGACGCGCCTCAGGAAGAACCGAAAAAGAGAGAAAACAGCAGGAAAGGATAAATCAGAAAGGGAAGAAATATGGGTCTGATGGAAAAAATCTTTGGCGACCTCAATGCCAAGGAACTTAAGAAGATAAGCAAAATCGTAGATAAAGTGGAAGCTCTTGACGAGCCAATGCAGGCTTTGTCCGACGATGAGCTGAGAGGAAAGACTGAAGAATTCAAAAAGCGTGTGTCGGAGGGAGAAAACCTTGACGACATCCTGCCGGAGGCTTTTGCCGTGTGCCGTGAAGGCGCATCGAGAGCCCTGGGAATGAAGCACTTCAGAGTTCAGCTCATAGGCGGCGTGGCCCTTCATCAGGGACGCATAGCCGAGATGAAGACAGGTGAAGGTAAGACTCTGGTGGCCACTCTGGCTGCATACCTTAACGCTCTCGAAGGAAAGGGCGTGCACGTAATCACCGTAAACGACTATCTGGCAAAGCGTGACGCCGAGTGGATGGGAAAGCTCTACACCTTCCTGGGTCTCACCGTGGGCTGCGTGGTTCACGGAATAACCGGCGAGCAGAGAAAGGCCGCATATAGAGCCGACATCACCTACGGAACCAACAACGAGTTCGGCTTCGATTACCTGAGAGACAACATGGTAATCTATAAGGAGCAGCTCATGCAGAGAGAGCTTAACTACGCCATCATAGACGAGGTGGACTCCATTCTCATAGACGAAGCCAGAACTCCGCTCATAATTTCCGGTCAGGGCGATAAGTCTACCGACCTTTACCGCATAGCCGACCAGTTCGTTGCAGGGCTGACAAAGGAAGACGACTACACCGTGGAGGAAAAGGACAAGCAGGTTTCTCTGACAGATGAAGGTGTGGCAAAGGCTGAAAAGTTCTTTGGAATTGAAAACTTCGGCGACCCTGAAAACATGGAGATAAACCACCACGTGCTTCAGGCTCTAAAGGCGAGAGCCATAATGGTAAGAGACGTGGACTACATAGTAAAGGATGGAGAAATAGTCATCGTCGACGAGTTCACAGGCCGTCTCATGTTCGGAAGGCGTTTCAGCAACGGGCTTCATCAGGCTATTGAGGCAAAGGAGCGGGTGGATGTGCGTTCCGAGTCCAAAACTCTTGCCACTATCACCCTTCAGAACTACTTCAGAATGTACAAAAAGCTTTCCGGAATGACGGGTACAGCAAAGACTGAGGAAGACGAGTTCAGGGACATATACAACATGGACGTTGTGGTTATCCCGACCAACAGACCTATACAGAGAGAAGACCTGCCGGATTCCGTATATAAGACGGAGGCGGGAAAGTTCAAGGCTCTCGTCAACAGGGTGTGTGAGGTTCACGAAACGGGTCAGCCTGTGCTGGTGGGAACCATATCCATTGAAAAGTCAGAGCTCATCAGCGGCATGCTGAAAAAGCGCGGAGTAAAGCACAACGTGCTCAACGCAAAGCAGCACGAAAGGGAAGCTGAAATCGTCGCCGAGGCAGGCCGTCTGGGAATGGTAACCATAGCCACCAACATGGCCGGCCGTGGTACCGACATCATACTGGGAGGAAATCCTGAGTTTGAGGCCAGACGGGAAATGAAGAAGCTGGAGTATACAGACGAGCAGATTTCGTTTGCAACAGGCTTTGTAAAGACCGACGATCCTGAGCTTAACGCAGCCAGGGAGAAGTTCAGAGAGCTTCACGAACAGTTCAAGGCCGAGAGAAAGGAAGAGCAGGAGAAGGTCGTTGAGCTGGGCGGACTCTGCATCATAGGAAGCGAGCGCCACGAATCGAGGCGTATAGATAACCAGCTGAGAGGACGTTCCGGACGTCAGGGAGACCCGGGTAAAACCCAGTTCTTCATATCCCTTGAGGATGAGCTTTTAAGGCTCTTCGGCGGAGAGAGGATGCAGTCCATCGTCGAGAAGCTGGGCGTTGCCGAAGATGAGGCTATCGAAGCGGGAATGCTGACAAAGGCTATCGAAAACGCTCAGAAGAAGGTGGAAGGAAAGAACTTCGGTATCAGAAAGTACGTCCTCCAGTACGACAATGTAATGAATAAACAGAGGGAGATAATCTACGACGAGCGCCGCAAGGTTCTCTTCGGCGAAGACCTGAGAGATTACATCATGGGCATGATGCACACTATCGTGGGAGCCATCATAGAGCCTATCACCATGGCGTCCAAGTTCCCGGAGGAATGGGATTTTGTCACCCTCAATAAAAACCTGAGAAAGATTACGGCTCAGTATCTGGGAAAGACCTCTTACACGAAGGAAGAGCTTAACGCCATGACCGAGGAATCCCTCAAAGAGGAAATCTTCGCGGAGTTTGAGAAGCTTTACGAGGCAAAGGAAGAGGAAATCGGCGCAGACAGAATGCGCGACATAGAGCGCATGATACTCTTAAGAGTTGTGGATAACCTGTGGATGGATCACATCGACGCCATGGATCAGCTGAAATCCGGAATCGGCCTGAGAGCGCTGGGTCAGCAGGATCCGGCTGCTGCATACGCAAAGGAAGGCTTTGATATGTTCGAGCAGCTCATAGGCGAAATTCAGGAAAACACCGTAAGGTACTGCTATAACGTAACCATCAGAACCGATACCAGAAGAAAGGCTGTGACTACGGGAGGAGAGGCTCATAAGTCCGAGTATGCCGACGAGGCATCCTCTTCCGGCCAGGCCCAGGCTTCCGGCGGCGGTCAGGGCGGCTCTATGCCGAAGGCCGCACCTAAGGCCAACAGGGTTCACAAGCAGGAAACGGTAAGGCGCGAAGGCCCTAAGGTGGGAAGAAACGATCCGTGCCCTTGCGGAAGCGGCAAGAAGTACAAGAACTGCTGCATGAACAAGGATCTTAACAGAGAGGCATAGCTTACATGCCTGACGAGAGGAATAGAAAATGCAGGACTACGACAAAATAGTAAAGATGATAGAAAAGGACTACAGCACGGTCAAGACGGTGAAATACCTCATATACGTATACTTTCTCGTATCCGTTGCCGTAATAACCCTTATCCTGAGTCTAATATTCGGAAACCCCATAAGCTACCACGAAGGGGATAAAAGCTGGATGGGATTTTCCGATGTTCTCCTCATAATGCTGGCATCCTTCATCATAGCGTGGCTTATCGGAAGCAGGCAGTTCAAGAAGGTTTCCTCCAGGTTTGAGCACATACTTACAGAGGACTGCGATGCCGAGACGTTTCTCGTCTTTGCAAACTGCGGAATGAACAAGCCCAAGCCGGATTACGAGAGAAATCTGGAGCAGGCTCTGAGAAGGAGCTACGAGACTTACTGCCTGCTGGGTTATCAGGCCTGCGGCAAGTTCAAAGCCGCCGAGGAATTCATAAACACCCACAAAGGCCTTAACCGCAGGACGGTCAGCGAGACTAAGATGATGGCAGCCGCAGAGCGCAGGGACAGGGACGCCTACGACAGCGCCTACGGCGAGATAAAAGAAATCCTTGAAGCTACGCCTTTTAAGCGAAAAAAGGCGAAGTGGGTGAGCAAGTTCAATTTCATAAAGGCCATGGCCTACGAGGATTATGAAGAAGGGCTTAAATGCGCAAAATCCGTAAAGGCGGAGAACAGATACGAGGAAATGCTCTACACCTTATGGGAGGGCGAGTGCAACGTAGGTCTGGGACGTCTGAACGAGGCGGAGAAATGCTTCAGATATGTGTCTGAAAACGGAAACACCCTGTTTGCAAAGCGAAAGGCCGATAAATATCTTAACGAGGTTTTAAACCGTGCTCCGGAGAAGGAGCAGCCGAAGGAGAGTGAATAAATGCTTAAGCTTGAACCGATAAAGGCAGAGCTGCCTGAGAAAAAGCAGAAGCTGAAAGAGGTAGGTGAGTCCCTTTGACCTTGCGGGACTCAGGGAACAGATAGAAGAAATAAACAGGAAGAGCCAGCGGGAGGATTTCTGGAACGATCCCGACGGGGCTCAGGCCCTTCTGAAGAAAAAGAAGGCGCTGGAAAAGCCGGTGGAGGATTACGAAAGGATAGAGAAGGGCCTTGCAGACACTGAGGATCTCATCGCCATTGCCGAGGAGCTGGGCGACGAAAGCGAGGCCGACTCCATCATAAAAGGCTTTGAGAAGTTGTCGGAGGATCTGGAGGAGCTCAGGATAACCACGCTTCTGGACGGAAAGTACGACCACAACAGCGCCATTTTATCCATTCACGCGGGAACCGGCGGCATAGACGCCATGGACTGGGCGGAGATGCTCATGCGTATGTACACCAGATGGTCCGAAAAGAAGGGATACAAGGTTACCATCGCAGACCTTCAGAGGGATCCGGAGGCGGGAATAAAGAGCGCCACCCTTATGATCGACGGGGAAAACGCCTACGGGTACCTTAAGAACGAGAACGGAGTCCACAGGCTGGTGAGAATTTCGCCGTTTAACGCTGCGGGAAAGAGGCAGACGTCATTTGCTGCCGTGGAGGTCATTCCGGAGATGGACGATGACTTCACCGTGGAGATAAATCCTGAGGATTTGAGGATAGACACCTTCAGGAGCAGCGGCGCGGGAGGACAGCACGTAAACACCACAGATTCCGCCATAAGGATAACCCACATTCCGACCAACATAGTTGTAACGTGTCAGAACGAGCGAAGCCAGCACCAGAACAGGGAAGTCGCCATGAAAATCCTGGCGGGCAAACTGGCAGAGCTTAAGGAGAAGGAACATAAGGAGAACATCGAGGAGCTTAAGGGGGACTTTTCCCTCATAACCTGGGGCTCCCAGATAAGATCCTACGTGTTCCAGCCTTACACCATGGTAAAGGATCACAGAACCGGAGCCGAGGTGGGAAACGTTAACGCCGTCATGGACGGAGATATCGACTATTTTATAAACGAGAAATTAAAGGCTAAGTAATATGGATATAATAGAAAAACTGTCATCTGAATTCGGTCTGCGCAGGGAGCAGGCCGAAAATACTATAAAGCTCATAGACGAGGGAAACACCATTCCGTTCATTGCAAGATACAGAAAGGAAGCAACGGGAGGGCTTACCGACGTGGTTCTCAGAGACCTTGATGAAAGGCTGAAATACTTAAGAGGTCTGGAGGAGAGAAAGGAAGAGGTAATCCGTCTCATAGAGGAGCAGGGAAAGCTTACGGAGGAGCTTAAGGAGAAAATTGAAAGCGCCCAGGTTCTGCAGAGGGTAGAGGATCTATACAAGCCTTTTAAGCAGAAGAAGGCTACCCGCGCGTCAAAGGCGAAGGAAAGGGGCCTGGAACCTCTGGCAGCCGTTATTCTCGCACAGAGTAAAAACGCACCGGATATAATGGAAGCCGCAAAGTCCTACGTGAACCCGGAAAAGGAAGTGAACACTCCGGAAGACGCAGTCAGAGGAGCCTGCGACATTATCGCCGAAATGATGTCAGAGGATGCCGACACCATAAGCGCCGTAAGGGATAAGACTTTCGCTTTGGGAAAAATCTCAACGGAAGCGGCAGACCCTGAGGAGAAAACGGTGTACGACATGTACTACGGAAGCAGCGAGCCTCTTTCCAAGATTCCAAACCACAGAGTTCTGGCTATAAACAGAGGCGAGAAGGAAAAGAAGCTTAAAGTTCACGTGGACGTCGACGAGGAGAGGATTCTGCCGATTCTGGAAAAGCGCTACATAAGGAAAAATGCACCTTTTGAGGAAGTGCTGGAGGAGACTGCGGAGGACGCATATAAAAGGCTCATCGCTCCGTCCGCCGAGAGGGAGATGAGAAACCAGCTTACGGAAAAAGCTGAAACCGAGGCCATTAAAGTCTTTGCAAAGAACACGGAAAAGCTCCTCATGGCGCCGCCTGTAAGGGGAAAGAAGGTAATAAGCATAGACCCTGGCTACAGAACAGGATGCAAGGTCGCCGTGCTTTCCGCTACGGGTAAGCTCCTGGCATATACCACCATATATCCGACCCAGCCGAAAAACGACGTGGCCGGAACGGAGAGGGTTTTAAAGAAGATAATCGACAAATACGGCATAGACATAATAGTCATAGGAAACGGCACGGCTTCCAGAGAAACCGAGGAAGTGGTGGCAGAGTTCCTGAAGAAAAACCGCTACGACAACATTAAATACACCATAGTAAACGAGGCGGGAGCGTCGGTATATTCCGCGTCAAAGCTTGCATCTGAGGAATACCCTGACCTTGACGTCACCACCAGAGGCGCCATGTCCCTGGGCAGAAGACTTCAGGATCCTCTTGCCGAGCTGGTGAAGATAGACCCGAAGCACATAGGCGTGGGCCAGTATCAGCACGACATGAACCAGAAACAGCTGGATGCGGCACTTACGGGGGTGGTGGAAAACTGCGTGAACAGAGTGGGCGTGGACTTAAACACCGCATCTCCGTCCCTCCTTTCGTATATCGCCGGAATCAACGCCGCAGTGGCGAAGAACATAGTGACGTACAGGGAAGAGCACGGTAGATTTGAGAGCAGAAAGGAGCTTCTGAAGGTTCCAAAGCTGGGTGAAAAGGCCTTCGGGCAGTGCGCCGGATTCCTGAGAATTTCCGGAGGAAAGAATCCTCTCGACGCAACGTCTGTTCACCCTGAATCGTACGCGACTGCGGAAAAGATTATGGAAAAGGCGGGGATAGCCCCGGAGGATCTTGCAAAGGGCGGAGTTTCCGATATTGAAGAGAGAATCCGCAAAGCCTATCCGTCGAAGAAGCCTGCGGAAAGCATCAGGGCCATGGCTGCCGACATAGGTGCAGGCGACATGACGGTGAAGGATATAGTCGACGAGCTTAAGAAGCCTGCAAGAGACCCCCGTGAGGACGCGCCCCCTGTTGTATTCAGAAACGATGTCGTCAACGGAATAATCCGCCATTCCTTTCTCCCTCCCGGCTATAATCTTGGTAAACCGCTCCATGCTCCATT
>CASFAX010000042.1 GCA_949292945.1 uncultured Bacillota bacterium
AAAATGGTGAACCTTTACTTGACAAATACGGTGAAGTGCAGGTCGTAACTCAGCCAGTTATTGGTGAAAGTTATTGTGTTAACAGCATTACTCTTAATGATGGAACAGTAATTGGCCGTGACAACATGGAGAAATATGTAAAATTCAACTGGGAACTCGTTAAGAGAGATGGAACAATAATGACAAATGCTGCTGGTCAGAAAGGCTGGAACGGTGATGGATTCGACGTAATCCAGAGCTATGAAGGCGCCTATGTAATCCTGACTGTTAGCGGAAACGGTACTTCTGGAATTTTTGGCGAAACCGTATGGGGTGAGGATGCTGACTCCCTTGCCATACAGCAGAGAATCGCTGGCGAAGACAGGTATGAGACCGCCATGAAGGTTGCAGATCAGATGAAAACCGGTGAAAATGCTAATGGATTCAAGACTATCTTTGTAGCAACCGGAACCAACTATGCAGATGCACTTTCTGTAACTGCTCTTGCAGACCAGCAGAACGCACCTATACTTTTGGTTAATGCGGCACATGAAGACGAAGTTGTTCAGTATATCAAAGAAAATGTGGCAAGCTACAAAGCAAGTGTTTACATTGTAGGTGGAACCAGTGTTGTATCTGCTGATTTTGAGAAGGCTCTGAAGAAGCTTACTGTAGACGTTGACAGAATTGCCGGAGCCGACAGATATGAAACTAATATCGAGGTACTTAAAGCATTCGACGATCCAGAATCTGCTGGTGGAATCGGCGTAGACGGAGATATGTTTACAATACTTGTAGCATCCGGTACAGACTATCCAGATGCACTTTCAGCAGCAGCTACAGGAAATCCAGTTCTGCTGGTTGGCGATGAGCTGACTAAGGCTCAGAGAACTTATCTGTATGAATTAGGTTCTGAATCCGATCAGAGAGACTATGTTGTAATAGGTGGAAGAGATGCCGTAAGTGATACTGTAAAAGATGAAATTGCAGAGAATGCTTACAAGGCAAAATCTGTAACCAGAATCGGTGGCGTTAACAGATACGAAACTAACATGATGGTTATGGATAAGTATGTAAATGATGATGCTGCTAAGTACGTATTCGTAGCATCCGGCATGGACTATCCAGATGCATTAACCGGTGGAGTTCTTGCAGCTCAGAATAATGCACCGCTGGTTCTCGTAAATCCAAATGTAACGGATCCTGCTAGCGATATCGTAGACGTAGTCGCAGATAATGCTGACTATGCAGGTCTGGTAGTAATTGGCGGAGAGAATGCAGTTTCCAACGCAACAGTTCAGAAAATCGCATAACATAGCAACATAAATAGACTAATAAAAACGATTTTCAAGTATATTGAGTCGCGGCCCAGGCGGTCGCGACTCGATATGTATTCCGGACATTTGTTCGGAAACAAAATAGCTGAAAACACCTCCGACAGATTTTGATAATGCAGCAACATATGAAATCGCGTTGGTGTTTCTCGCGGAACCTCGGTTCGCACCGGGGTTCCGCTTTTGATTTTGCGAAAAGACGCCCCGAGAACCCGATGAGTCTTATTTTTTTTGAAAAAAATTCTTGTATATTTTCCTGAACAAACATTCCGACAGAGGATCTGAAACTACAAGTAAAAAAATGCCGGATATATAATTGTAGATTTTATATTTTGAAGGTGTACTTTGAGGGATAAAAAATTACAGTTTTTACCAATTATGTATATAACTCTGATGATTTCCCGCGATTTCATGAGATTTTTGTGTCTTGACAAAATTTAGAAGCCTGTGATACTCTTATCACGATAATTTATGTTGCTGTATTATCAAATTAAAAAACGTTCACTTTTGAAAAAGTGAGAAGGAGGATGTAATGAAAAAGAAACTTGTGGCTTTTGCAGTTACAGCCGCTATGGTGATTAGTAGCGCTGTACCTGCATTGGCTTGGCAGGCTACTGGTCTTGACACCAGTGCTAATGAAGTGGTTGTTACTGCCGCATCTGGCGCGGCGGGGGTAACGGATAAGGATGTTGCCGGCACAATCCAGAATGGAAAAGAGTTTAAAACCTGGATCGATCTTAACAGAACGAATGTAGACACTAAGTATGTTTTATCTTTAAAAGGTTCTGGTGTGAACGGTAGTGTGGAACTGACGATCGCTGATAATAGCGATGGTACTTACAATTTTGTAGCTACTACTGATGCTGACGTAGAAAAGAAGGTTGTTTCTGTTAATACTAAAGCACAGGGTATAATTGAGCTGACGTGGGAATTTTTCACCGAGGATAATGGAAAGTGGCTCGATATCTCTATTGATGATCTTGGATCCACTGCGAATGTAGAATATCTGCAGGATATTCAGCTTAAGGCTGGAGTTGAGAATGTAGTTTCCCTTCAGCTTAAGAAGGCTGCTGGAGACGGTCTTGTTGGAACAGATGAGATTGTATTCTATCAGGATCAGGCTCCAGAAGATATCGTTTCTGCTGAAATAGTAGAGTGCACTGGAGAGACAGGCAGTGAGTATACTCCTAAGACTTATCATGGAAATCCTGTAGTCGCTACTCAGCCTGTAGAAGGGACATACTACAGAGTAAACACTGTAACTCTCGATGATGGTACTGTAGTTGAGTATGAAGATCTCGATAAGTATTTCAACATAGTTTGGAAGGCTACGAAGGCTAACGGAACAGCTGTTCCTACGGACACTAACTTTACGTCTGTTGTTGATGGTGATTGGGAAGGTGCTTGCTGGGCACTCATTAATACCAACGATGCATACAATGGTTGCACTATCACCTGTGAAATAACACCTAAGGATGGTACTGGTCTGTTTAACAAAGTTGTTGTTTGGGAAGATTCTGAGGCCATAGCAGTTCAGTCTAGACTGGCTGGAGATAACAGAATTGAAACTGCGATGAAGGTTGCCGATCAGATGAAGCCTGCTAAGGGATTCAATAAGATATTTATCGCTACAGCATCCAACTATGCAGATGCACTCTCTGCGACTGCACTGGCAGCACAGATGGATGCGCCTATACTTTTGGTTAACGGAAACTATGAAGATGAAGTTGTAGCTTACATCAACGCAAACTCTGCAGGATATGCAAACACAGAGATTTATGTGGTTGGTGGAACCAATGCAGTTTCTGCATCTTTTGAGAAGGATCTCTATAAGTATGCCGTAAACGTAGAGAGACTTTCTGGAGATACTAGATACGACACTAACCTTGCAATTCTTGCAATGTACGATGATGTAGTTAATGATGCAGATCACAGCGAGATGGGAGAAATTCTCGTAGCTTCGGGAACCAACTATCCAGATGCACTTTCTGCAGCTGCAACAAAGAAACCAGTTCTTTTGGTAGGCGATGAGTTGACTAAGGCTCAGAGAGATTACTTGCAGCAGCTGAAGGCTGATGGTGTGAACTCCTATACAGGCCCTAACTACACCATTATCGGAGGAACAGTTGCAGTAAGCGCAGACCTTATGGCAGAGCTTTCTGAGAAAGCTTACGTTCAGGTTCCGGATGTTCAAGTAACCAGAGTGTATGGGGACGATAGATACGAAACCAATAAGATGGTTATGAACAAGTACATGAGTGCGGCATACGATGACGCTACCGGAGCTAAGCACGTATACGTTGCATGCGGAACAGACTTTGCTGATGCACTTACAGGCGGAGTTATCGCAGCAGTAAACGACAGCCCACTGGTACTGGTAAGCCCTACTAAGACCAACTATGCAGCAGACGTTGTAGCAAAGGTTGCAGACAATAACGGTTACGGCGGACTCATCGTTATCGGAGGAGAGAACGCAGTTTCCAGCGCAACAGTTCAGAAAATCGCGTAACAGCAACATAAGTAATGTTTTAGAAAAAGAGATTTTCGACGGAATAAAGGATCACAGGAATGTGGTCCTTTATTTTTAAAATGCAGCAAGAACATATGTTCAAAACCGTTGATGTTTTTGCTGGTGCATAGTATAATTCACGTATCCTACGATTGAAAATGCTTTTGTGGTGAGGAGCCCAAAGCGATATTACAAATGGACGTGGAAAATATAAATAGAAATTGTGAGGTGATAAATATGAAAGAGAAGACTTTTGCTCGATTGCTGAAAATTCTTCTTGTGGTGATAATAGTGGGATCGTTATATGTAATCTACTACAATATTGTCATGCATAATGGGGAAAAGGAGCTGCATATTAAATTAATCTCGTATTTTATAATTGCCTCTGCATGTGTTGGAATGATATGCTGTGCAAAAGTCGTTCTCAGTATTTTTGATATGATACGCGAACATAGGCTCGCTGAAATTAAAGACGTTGAGAAGAAATTTAATTTTGAAGTTCCTAAAAACCTAATAACTGATGTTAAAAATGGTACAGCTGCAGATGAGTCCGGTCAGCATGGGGAAATGATAATGATCTTTGTCATAAACATTATATTTATTCTATGTAGTAGATATGGCAAAAGTATTGTTTTGCTTGTGGTATGTTTTGTTTGTGCACTTTTATTGGTATTGGAGATAGTTAATTACTGCGCGACTTTTATTAAACAGATAAATGCAGCGGGCATCTTTCACCAGGAAAAAGTGTTAGGAATTACAGCCCTACCTGTAGCGTGGTTTGAGTTCCAAATTTTTTTTATCAGAGAAAATGTGGTCATGTATATATACCGTGGTATCTTTCAATCAGAGAATCTGGAAATAAGAATAATAGTGATATCATTAACATTGGTTGAAATCCTCATGACACTGATATGTCATTATATATATATCTATTCCTTTGTTGGCCTTTTAGCAAAAGATGTGATAATTGAGGATATGAACAAAAAACTTGAGAGACTTACAGTGTGTGAGTTTCAAGACTATAGCGCTACAAATAGGCGTAGTGGGAAATATCACTTCACTAAGGCTTATATATTTTTTCGAACTTATTTGAAAGGAAGGATATACGCAGTGCGATATCTTTTACTGCTTGTAGAGAAAAAAGCAGTGAAAATATTAGCTGGTTTGATGGACGTTGAGAAGTTTAAGAAGAACATCTGGCGGTTTTGTAAAGTTGTAATGGTATCAGAACTAATCATTTTAGATTTTATTTTGGCAACTAACTTGAATCCAAGTGACCCATGCTCTGTCTTTTTTAATCTGATCTCCACTCTGGTAATCATACCAGTGGCAATCTCATCACTTCCTGGGAAGAGATAGTACCACAGGAATATGCGCTTTCATTTTAGTTGACGGAGAAATTCAATAGGTGTACAAAGAAAGGATAAAGACAGGTATAATAAGCAGAGCTGTAAATGTAGACATGGATGGGTCTTCATATAAACTTCACCAGATGGCGGCAATATAAAAGTATTGGGACATTACGTAAACTAGGAGTAGAAGCTGTCATTGATTGATAAAATGCATGCGTATTCCCTCTTGCAATTTTCCTGCATCCGTGCTAACATTTCCAGTACGGATGATTAATTTATAATTATACACTTTTCACATTTTGGTGTGAGGGGTGGAAAGGAGGAAATTTTTTATGAAGAAGAAAATCGTGGCTTTTGCAGTTACGGCGGCGATGATAGTTACCAGCGCCGTGCCGGTGTTTGCTGTAAGCGGCTGGGGTGAGACGACTCTGCCGGAAAATGACAACCCGAATATTGTAAAGGTTGACAAAGGCGGCATAACCACGGAAAGAGTAAAGGGCGATATTGAGGACGGGATTCAGTTTGAAACAATCGTCGATTTGAATAATTGTAAGACCTATAACGAAGGCAATAAACTCAATTTTAGTCTGAATTATTCCGAGGATGAATCTCTTGCGCTCACTTTGACGAAGACTAACGCCGCAGGAAAAAGTCCGGCTGTATACGAAGCCCAGCTGGGTGAAAACGGCGAAAAGGTTTCAGGGCTTTCTGGAATATGCGCTTTTGAGTGGACAGTAGATGAGGAAGGTGTCACCGTTGATGTATATCAGTACGGAAAAGCGCATACAGTTGCAGGAACGATGACCGTGGAAGGATTTCCTGAAAATGTAACGGGCGTGATAAGCTTATATGCCGATACATCGGCCAACACTCACATAATGTATGTGCAGTATCCTGAGAATATAACCGGCGTTCAGGTAGTGGGCGGTGAAGGCAAGGCGGCATCTCAGCCGGTTGCCGGGGAGACATACAGTATTGACAGCATTACTCTCGACCATGATACGGTTCTTTCGTCTGACGATTTTGATCTGACGAACTACGTCGATGCAAAATGGACGGCTTCGAAGAACGGAAAATCCGAGACTATCGGCACCGGACTTTCGTGCAAAGTCGAAGATAACGATGCGACAAAGGGTGCAGTTATAGGAGTTACCGTAACCTACAAAGAAGGAACGGGAATTTTCGGAAGTGCAAGCTGGGGCAGCGGCAGCGCTCCGCTGGCAGTAGCTGAGAGACTCTACGGTGACGACAGATATGATACTGCTATACAGGTTGCCGAAGAGTTGAGAGAAAATCTTTCCGGAAAGAGATTCAGCGCTGTAGTTGTTGCTGACGGCAGAGATTTTGCGGACGCTCTTTCAGGAACAGCTCTTGCTGACGTTGAAAATGCTCCGATACTTCTCGTAAATCCGGCAAACGAGGACAAGGTTGCAGACTACATCGGTGAACATATGGATTACAGTGGCAAAGTATACATACTCGGAGGTACCAGTGCAGTTTCTGCCGGCTTTGAGAAGGAAGTAGAGAGATTCGATGAAGTGAGACTGGGCGGCGCCACCAGATATGATACCAATATCGCCATTTTGGAGCAGATTGAAGATCTCGATGCTACTCGAATGGATGAAATTGCTGTATGTGCGGGTCTGAATTATCCTGACGCCCTTTCCGTTTCGGCTACGGGAATGCCTGTACTTCTCGTTGGCAGGACGATAACTGAAGGACAGGATGAATACCTTAAGTCCATAAACGATATCAACAGCATGTACTATCTCATCGGAGGAACCACGGCGCTCAGTGCAGGAATAGAGAGAGAACTCAGGAGCCTTGATTATGTGAACAACACGGCTTCATCCGGAGATGAAGCGGACGTTGTGCGTATTGCAGGTGACGACAGATATGAAACCAACGAGATGGTGGTAAATGAATTCTTTGCGGGTAATGCCGGAGGAACGGCCTACATAGCATACGGAATGAGCTATGCAGACGCGCTGACAGGCGGAGCGCTGGCGGCAAATATGGAAAAACCGCTTCTTCTTGTTAACAGCAACAATACTGAAAAAGCAGCAAAAATCATAAAGGATAAAGGATACGATATGACTGTTATCGGCGGTATAAATGCAGTATCTGCCGAGACTGTTCAGACGATTTACGCTCAGTCGACAGCTGCATAAATATTAATCGGGACATGAAATGCGCGAGTGCTGATTGCGCAGAGTATTTCAGAATCAGATGTAATGTGG
Organism: uncultured Bacillota bacterium; assembly: GCA_949292945.1. Classification (GTDB taxonomy): domain Bacteria; phylum Bacillota; class Clostridia; order Peptostreptococcales; family Anaerovoracaceae; genus Avanaerovorax. The sequence continues at coordinate 7,415 of CASFAX010000042.1, forward strand.
GGAATCGTGTTAAAGCGCGGTTCCCTTTTAGATGGGGGTATTTATCGCAGATTTTGCACCTGAGAACGGGTTATTAGGTGCTTTTATAATGTAAACCTAGTGAAAAAATACAGTTTACAAAAATCCGGCAGTTTTGAGAAAATAAGGAGAGAAATCAGCTTTCAGACTGTCCACCTTGATTACCTTTCTCTCCCACATTGCTCACCACCAGCGATACAAACATGAGGACGCATCCGATGGCCATGCGGCCGCGGAACACTTCACCGGCAAGGGTTACGGCGAAGAATGTGCCGAACACGGTTTCCGTGGACATGAGGATGGCGATGTGATGGGCGGGAACGATTTTCTGGCATATGGTCTGAACCACGAAGGCGAAAACCGTGTTGAAAAAGACCAGCTCCACCATACCCAGCGATGCGGAAAAGCTGAGTGATGTCAGGGTGCTCAGGCACAGACCTTCGCCGAACATGAAGCTCGCCGCCACCGAAAACAGCGCGCAGGTTCCCATCTGGGAAAGGGCGAACATGAAAGGGTCCAGTTCTCCCGCAAGCCTTCCTATTATAATGACCTGCACTGAAAACACCAGTGCGAATATGAACGTGAGAGCGTCGCCGAAATTGATGGAAAGGTCGTCCTGAAGGGTCAGAAGGGCGATTCCGACAAAGGAAATGCACGCGGCGGCGATCATGTTAGCGGGGATTTTTTCACGGAAGACGATCCAGGATAGAAGGGGAATCAGAACCGTATATGTACATATTATAAACGTCTGCTTGCCCGGAGTTGTAAACTGAAGGCCGTAGGTCTGAACCATGTTTCCTATGAACATGAGAATGCCTATGAGCGCGCCGGAATACAGGGTTTTCTTTGTCATGAACTTGTAGTGCCTTACGGACAGAATCACCATGGTGATAAAGGAAAGGCCGTATCTGTAGCCCATCAGGTCGAAAGGCCCCATATCTTCAAGGACAAATTTTCCGGCGACAAAGCCCATGCCCCAGAAGAGGGCAACGCATATCATGCCGAATTCTGCCAGAAGTATTCTCTTATCTTTTCCGTTCTCTATTTTCATATTCCGTACTCCGTAAGCGTATTTTCCGCGTGGCCTCCTAGCGCTTTCACAGATGTCTCCCGGGCGCGGGTACCTTACATTCTACATGAAATACAGAGTTCTTGCAATAAGATAGCGACGCTTCATGACAGCGTTTGATGGCGGTGTTAATATGCCAGGGAGATGTCGGCAGAGTTTTGCCCTCTTGCATCCGCGCCGCTATTCTGCTAAAATAGTCAGGCCGGATTTTGCGGCAAAAAATCGTGAGTTCGAGACCTTCCTCACGTAAAACAAAACTAAAGGAGAAATAAAAAATGAAAAACAGAAAAGTAGTCTACATGACTCAGGCTGCGTTAATTGCAGCCATCTACGTTGTAGTGACGGTGATTTTGAGGCCTTTGGGTTTCGGACCGGTTCAGGTGAGAATTTCGGAAATGCTCTGCGTGCTGCCGATATTTACGCCGGCTGCGGTGCCGGGAGTGGTTCTGGGATGCTTTATCGCAAATATCCTGGGCGGAGCCATACTGCCGGATGTCATCTGCGGAACCATAGCGACCCTAATCGGCGCGGTGTTCATGTATAAGCTGAGAGAAAAAAACCGCATAATCGCGGTGCTGCCGCCGATAATTGCTAACGCGGTCATCGTGCCGTTCGTTCTGAAGTACGCTTACGGCGAGCCCTTTTCAATCCCGTTTATGATGTGTACCGTGGGAATTGGCGAAGTCGTATCGGTTGGAGTTTTGGGCCTCATGCTTGCGGCGGTTCTGGAAAGGCATAAGAGCGCGATCTTTCGCCAGGTTTAATTCCCGGGACAAAAGGTGCAGCTCTGCGAGAATGCTGCAAAAGCGCCGGAAGCTAGGATTAAGCCGTTTTTTGATAAATTGCGAGCACGATAATGCTCGTAAACGGGGCAAAATACTGCATATAGTACCACTCAAACAGCGATTATAGAAGCTGAAGTGCTCGGAAAACCTGAAAACCCAGGTAATTCCGAGCACTTTTTGTCTACTGAAATGAAAGAATCAGCCTAAATCCGAGCACCGGCGGCACCGGCGCATCTTACAGGCGCATTTCACCGGCTCACTTTGCCAGCTCATCCCACTCTATGACCGGTGTTTCCTGGTCTTAATGTAGTCGCTGATAAGGCCTGCTGCTGCAAAGACTGCAACTACTGACCAGACTGCTATATTGTTAAGATATCCAAAGTAATCTAAAATGTTCATCATAATCGTTACCTCCCTGTATTTTCTTTTTATATTATGAAGCTTTTGCTGCGGGCGTACTATCGCGATATCATTAAATAAAGGTAAAATCTTTGTAAAGGGGCGCGGGCTCTTCCATGCGCTGCCCTTTTAGCTAACTCATCTGGTGGCACGGGTTTTGCGTTACCTTAAAGACACACCGCCAATCCCTTCGCCTGAATTTGGGACTTGTTAGAGGCGCCGTTTTTAGGGTATAATAACTTGTTGGAGTAAACAGGCCGCATCGGTATGAATGCGGCGTCGACATAGAGGAGGAAAGCTGATGCTTACACTTAAAAACGTAAAGTGGAAGCCTGATGACGGCGACGAGGTTTTAAAGGGTATAGACCTTACAGTTGAGACCGGAAAGTTGACTGTTGTTACGGGGCCTAACGGGGGAGGAAAGACTTCCCTTGCCAAGGTCATTTCCGGGCTGAGACCTGCAACCGGCGGACAGATTCTGCTGGAAGGCGAAGATATAACGAATCTTGATATTACCGAAAGGGCGAACAGGGGCATAAGCTATGCGTTTCAGCAGCCGGTAAGGTTTAAGGGACTTACGGTTAAGGACCTTCTGGATCTTGCGGCAGGTGGAACCATTCCCGATGAAGATGTCTGCACCGTCATGAACAAGGTGGGACTCTGCACCAAGGATTACATAGACAGGGAAGTCAACGCCAGTTTGTCGGGAGGCGAGATAAAGAGAATTGAAATTGCAACGGTTCTCTGCAGGAAGGACAGCAGGCTGCTCATCTTTGATGAGCCGGAAGCCGGAATAGATCTGTGGAGCTTTGCTGGACTCATTGAAGCTTTTGAGGAGCTGAAGAAGGAGAAGGACAAGGCTCTTCTCGTGATCTCCCATCAGGAGAGGCTTCTTGAAATAGCTGACGAAATCGTCGTTATTGCAGACGGAAGGGTTAGAATTTCAGGGCCTGCAGGGGAAATACTTCCTAAGCTCATGCACGACGAGAAGTCGGGAGGCTGCCCTATCGGGAAGTTTGAAAAGGAGGCGAGAAGTAATGGCTGAGATGAACAAGGTTACCGAGGAACTTTTGAGAGCCGTTACGGACTGGGTCAGCGGAGATTTTGACGGAGCGGCATATAACATCAGAGAGGATGGCGGCTGCGCAGGAAGACATTCCACGGAGAACATAAAAATCGAGCCTAAGGAAGGCGGCACTGGAATAGACATCTACATCGCGCCGGGAACGAAGAGCGAAAAGGTCTACATTCCGGCCTGCGTGACGAGGAGCAACGTTAAGGACGTGGTGTATAACGACTTTCACGTTGGCGAGGGTGCGGACGTGAGGATTATCGCAGGATGCGGCGTTCACACAGACGGCGAAGGGGAGGCTCTTCATCACGGAATACACAGGTTTTTCCTTGAAAAAGGCGCTCACGTTATATACGAGGAAAAGCACATTGGAACGGGAGACAATGCGGGCAAAAAGCGCATCGACCCTGTCACCCACGTGGAACTTGCCGAAGATTCCTGCCTTGAGATGAACACCGTTCAGATAAGCGGAGTTGACATCAGCATGAGAAAGACCAGAGGAAAGCTGGGAGACAGGGCAAGGCTTGTCATTCACGAAAGCATAATGACGGACGGAGAGGAACGGGCCGAGACCGATTTTGACGTGGAAATGAACGGCGAGGATAGCGCAGTGGATTTAATATCCAGGTCTGTCGCAAGGGATAATTCCTATCAGGCATACCACTCCCGCATTGCGGGTAACAACCGCTGCACCGGACATTCCGAGTGCGACGCCATACTGGTCGGAAACGGAAGAGTCAACGCGGCTCCCGAACTTTATGCGGGACACCTTGACGCGTCCCTCATCCACGAGGCGGCTATCGGCAAGGTGGCTGGAGAGCAGATAGTGAAACTGAGAACTCTGGGACTTACTGAGGAAGAGGCTGAGAAGAAGATAATAGAGGGTTTCTTGAGAGGTTAGTGCGATTCGTTTAAACAAAGAGAGCAGGAGAGAGTAATGGAGAGAAGAACCGGTACAATATCCAGAGGTATTAGATGTCCCATTTTCAGAGAAGGGGACAATGTTGCAGATATAGTAGTAAAGAGCGTCCTTGAGGCCGCAGAGTGCGACGGCTTTGACATAAGAGACAGAGACGTTGTGTGCGTGACTGAATCGGTAGTAGCAAGAGCTCAGGGAAACTATGCCCCTGTTTCCGCCATTTCAAAGGACGTGAAGAAGAAGCTGGGCGGAAAGACCATAGGCGTCATATTCCCTATACTTTCGAGGAACAGGTTTGCAATCTGTCTTAAGGGCATCGCAGGAGGAGCGGAGAAGGTCGTCCTCATGTTAAGCTACCCGTCCGACGAGGTGGGAAATGCACTGGTTTCACTGGACCAGCTTGACGAAAAGGAAATCAATCCTTATTCCGACGTTCTCACCCTGGAAAAGTACAGAGAGCTTTTCGGCGAGAATCTTCACCCGTTTACGGGCATTGACTACGTTGCCTATTATAAGTCCCTCGTGGAAGAGGCAGGTGCGGAGTGCGAGATAATCTTCGCAAACAACCCGAGAGAGATTCTTAAGTATACGGACAGGGTGCTGACCTGCGACATCCACACCAGAGCGCGGACAAAGAGAATCCTCAAGGCAGCAGGAGCAAAGATTGTATGCGGTCTCGACGATATAATGAATGAATCCGTAGACGGAAGCGGATACAACAGCAGATACGGACTTTTGGGCTCCAATAAGGCGACGGAGGACACCATAAAGCTCTTCCCTGAAAACGGTGATCCTGTAGTTCACGAAATTCAGGAGAAGATGCTCAAGGAAACTGGAAAGCACGTGGAAGTAATGATCTACGGCGACGGAGCTTTCAAGGATCCTGTGGGCAAAATCTGGGAGCTGGCAGACCCTGTAGTTGGAGTTGCCGCAACGGAAGGCCTTAACGGAACACCTAACGAGCTGAAGCTTAAGTACCTTGCAGATAACGACTTTAAGCATCTTTCCGGCGAGGAGCTTCGCGGCGCCATTTCCGAGAAGATAAAGTCAAAGAAGTCCGACCTTACAGGAGACATGGCTTCTCAGGGAACTACTCCGAGAAGGCTTACGGATCTTATCGGTTCCCTCTGCGACCTTACAAGCGGTTCCGGAGACAAGGGAACGCCGGTGGTGCTGGTTCAGGGATATTTCGATAACTATATTTCTTAATGAATTTTCGGGACAAAGAGT